>CAIRBY010000668.1 GCA_903876865.1 uncultured Acidobacteriia bacterium | reverse complement strand
TCACTGCCATTCCACTTGATTCGAAGAGACAGGCCAAAGGCCTGTCCTACTCATGATCCACATCTCCTTCGTCGGCTGCGGCGGCATGGCCGCCCACTACCTCGGCGTCTATCGCGACCTCCCCTGGGTACGCGTAGTCAACTGCATCGACGCCCTTCCCGAAGCTGCTCAACAGGCCGCCGCCACCATCCCCGGCGCGCTCGCCTCCACCGATTTCTCGGACGCGCTCCGCCCCGAAATCGACTCCGTCATCATCAGCAGCCCCAACCATCTGCACTATCCCCAAGCCATCGCCGCCATCGGAGCCGGCAAGCACGTGCTCCTGCAAAAGCCCGTCGCGCCCAACATGGCCGAGGCCCAGGCCATCGCCGATGCCGCCGCGCTTTCCCCGCGCACCTGCGGCCTCTACATGAGCTACTTCGATCAGCCGCTCATCCACGACCTGCGCGACATGGTGCGCGAGGGCCGCCTCGGCGAAATCGTCCACTGCTATGCACGCCTCATGCACAAGGGCGGCATGATGTGGTCCCGGCAGGCGCTCGAGGGCCATGGCAACTGGCGCGGCAGCGTCGCCCAGACCGGCGGCGGCTGCTTCATCCAACTCGCCGTGCACTACATCCACATCTTCGAATGGGCCACCGGCGCGCGCGTCACCCGCGCCAGCGCCTTCACGCGCAACCTCCACTGCCCCGGCCTGGAAGGCGAAGACCTCGCCACCGCCATCTGCGAACTCGATACCGGCGCCATGCTCACGCTCGATGCCGCCTGGTGCACCAACGGCGAGGAACTCTCGCTCCACGGCACGCAGGGCCGCTTCACCTATCGCGATCAGAAACTCGCGCTCTGCTCCAGCCTCGGCCCCTTCACCGGCCGCGTGGTGCAATACACCGGAGGACTCGTGCCGCAATTCGGCGGCTTCTGGGGCGAAGAACAGCAGGCCGAAATCAAGCCGCCCGCCTTCGCCGATATCGCCAACCCGCTCAACCAGCACCTGCAATTCCTGGAAGCTGTCCGCGACGGCCGCCCCGCCCCCGTCTCCATCGCGAGCGGCGTGCGCGACCTGCGCGTAGTCACCGCCATCTACGAATCCGCCCGCACCGGACGCGCCGTGGAGTGCGCATGATAGCCACAAGCACTATCCCCGGCATCGTCAGCGACGAGATCTCGCGCGACTTCCAAACCGCTGTCGATATCGCGCTCCCCCTCGGCATCACGCGCTACGAGATCCGCAACCTCACCGCCGGACGCGCGCCCGCCTGCGGTGACGCCGCCATGCTCGCCGTCGAGCGCATCGCGCGCGAACGCGACGTTACCATCACCGCCCTCTCACCCGGCCTCTTCAAGAACACCGGGGACGAAGCCACATTCCGCCGCGAGATGGCCGAAGTCTATCCGCGCGCCGCCGAGTGGGCGCATCGCTGGAACCTCCCCGGCCTGATCGTCTTCGGTTTCCACAAGCCCGGCGCCACCGAAGCCACCGCGCCCGAATTTTCCAGCGCGAACCCGCCCGCGTGGGTGCTCGATTGCCTCTCTGCCGCCGCCGCGCGCGCTCACGCCGATGGCCTCATCCTCATGATCGAACCCGAGCCCATCTGCTGGTGCGATAGCGGACGCGCCACCGTCGCGCTGCTCGAGCGCGCAGCCTCCCCCGCGCTCAAAATCAACTACGATCCCGGCAACGTGGCGTGGCTCGAAAATCGCGACCCGCTCGACGAGTTCCCCATCGTCGCGCCGTGGATCGCCAACGTGCACGTCAAGGACCTGCGCCCGCTCACGCGCGGTGCGGGCTTCCCCGAATGGGTCCCCGCCGGAGAGGGCATGATCGATTACGCTGCCCACTTCCGCGCCCTCCGCGAGAGCGGCTACCGCGGCCCCATTTCCCTGGAACCGCACATGGACTTCAGCGCCGAAGCCACCCGCTGCTGTAAACTCGGCTTTGACCAGCAGTGGAACACATGAGCAGGCCCACACCGATCCTCACCACGCGCGCGAAACTGCTTGCCATTTATGGGAGAGTGACCAGTAGCCGTGGCGCAGGCATTCCTGCCTGCCGTCTCGACATTCCTGTCGAGAGTTTCTCACCTTCGAGCGGCACCCTCAGTGCGCGTCGATCCGGACCCCGATGAAAATCACCGGCCGCCGTAAACGCAGCTTTGACAAGCCATGAAGCGCATGAGACTTTCCCGAACATCTCGCAGTTCGCAGGCGAAACCGCCTGCGCCACCGAGTC
>CAIRBY010000667.1 GCA_903876865.1 uncultured Acidobacteriia bacterium | reverse complement strand
CGTATCGCCCGCGATCCACACACTGCCGTCCGCGCCCACTTCCAGATCCGTCGGCGTATCCCGGCAAGCCCCGCCCAGCGTCTTCGCAAACAGCACCGCCGAACTCTGCGCATCCAGCTTCGTCAGATACACATCCGTCATATACAGCGCGCGATTGACATAAGGCTGCGTCCCCGAATTGTTCGGACAACTGATGTCGACCCCGGGCGCGTACCCGGCGACATAGAGATTCCCGCTCGCGTCCGTCACCACCTTGACCGGAGTCGCCGGCAGCAGAGTCGAATGCAACAGCGCTCCCGCCGGACTGAGTTTGATCAGATTCAATGATGGCCCGGCGAAGGAAAACCGACCTGTGAGCGTGAAGTTGCCAGTCTGGTCCGTCGCAATGGAGAAAGCCTCTCCCACTAGAGCACTCGCGTACAAGAAGCTCCCGCCATCGGACGAGAGTTTCACCACGAACCCGTCGCCGCGCGCGGGAAACTGTGCCAGCGCGTTCGCCGTCGCCGGGATGACGGGCGCATTGATCCGTCCCGTCAGCAGGAGATTCCCGCTCGCATCTCTCGCAAACGCGTAAACTGTGGCTCCGCTGTCTCCCCCCAATACCGTGACCTGTACCGGCTTCCCCGTTGCGTTCAATTTTGCCACGAACAGGGAGGGCGAAAGCCCCTGATACAGGCGCGCCGTCACGCCCGGGAAATCACTCGATTCCGTGGTCCCGGTCACGTAGATATTGCCGCTTCCATCCAGCGCGAGAGTCACCGCCGCATCGTTGCCCGCTCCACCCAGATAGGTCGCGAAGATCACGTCCCCCGCCGGACCCAACTTCATCACAAACACGTCAGCCGTTGGCGGACCCGCTGCATACAGCACGTTCGGATGCGCCGGGTCGAAGCGGAGTTCCGCGAACGAGCGCACCACACTCATGGACTGCCAGGTCTGCCCGCCGTCTTTTGAGAGCAGTCCGAGATTTCGAGCGTAGCTGTCCAAAGACCGCGCCCCCACCACCAGCCAGTTCGCATTCCCGGGTTGCACCTGGAACGTATCCACCGACCCGATGTTCGCTGCCGCTGGAAACGTGAGCTGCGTCCAGATCTGCCCCCGGTCGTTCGAACGCCACAAGCCCTGGTCCGTCGACCCGTAAACCCTGCCCGGCACGTTCGGGTCTGGAGTGATCGCCACGAAGAATTTGATGTTCAACGGCAGTCTCGTCCAGGTGGCGCCGGCATCGGTAGAGATCCAGAAACCCTGGTAATCCCGCTCATACCAGGTCCCGGCGACGAACGGGTCCATGATGACGGTGGGCGAGTAGATCGATGGCAGTGTCAGCGGCTTCCAGGAGGCGCCCCCATCGATGGAGAGGTACGCCCGCTCGTTGATCGTATAAACGATCCGCCCCTGCACCAGCGGATCCACTGCCAGCCCCGCGCCGGTGCAGCAATTGCCCGCCGGAATCCCGTTATTCAAGAGCGTCCACGTCGCGCCGCTATCCGAGCTTTTCAGAACTCCCGTGGTCGCGGACACGTACACATTCAGAGCGTTGAACGGGTCGAACTCTACCCGGTCCAGGTACCCGATCCGCGTCCGCTCCGCGCTCACGTTCAGGTCCACCACCGTCTTCCACGTCGCGCCCGCATCCGTGCTGCGGTAGACGCCATACACGCCCGAGGCGATCAATAAGCTCGCATTCTTCGGGCTCGCCACCGGGGCTTCCACGCCCGTAAACGGAATGTCCGGGATGAAGCCCAGTGGCGACCACGTCTGCCCGCCATCGTGGCTCACCGTCGCCGCCGTGCCCGAATTCACCGCCTGCGCCGCGGTCTTCACCGGGAAATCGAACGCAGTGGTGGTGCCGGCGAGGTAGACGTTCCCCGCCGTGTCCGTGGCCACTCCCGCGATGCTCACGGCGCCGTTGCCGCTCAGCAGTTTCTGATAATCGAGCGTACCCGCCGCCAGCAGGACGGGACAGAGCGCAATGGACCACAGCAGGGAGCAGAGAATCGTTCGCATGGGTTCGGGGCCTGCTTTCACTCTAACCACCCTCGCCCCTCCCGTGGGCACTACAATAGACCTTCATGTACGTTTTGCCCCCCATCGCAGCCGGCGCCGGGTTTCTGGCCTGGGCCGTGCGCGGGCGTTCCGCCTCGGTCTTCGGCCGCTCCGTCTGGCGCGGACCGCGCGACCGCCGCGCGCTCGCCCTCACCTTCGACGATGGGCCCAGCGAAAGTACACCCGAAATCCTCGACATCCTCGCCCGCCACAACGTCACCGCCACGTTCTTTCAATGCGGCGCCAATGTTGATCGCCTTCCTGCCATCGCGCGCGCGGTGGCGCAGGCGGGGCACGAGATCGG
>CAIRBY010000666.1 GCA_903876865.1 uncultured Acidobacteriia bacterium | reverse complement strand
GTGAACTGCTGAGTTGCGCCGAGATTCACGGTCGCCGTGGTCGGAGAGATCGATTGCGGCGTTGGTGCCACAAGATTGACGGTGGCGCTGGCCGATCCACCGGGACCAATCGCGGTGACAGTGACGGTGGGGGATGCGGGCATCGTAGCCGGCGCGGTGTAGAGTCCGGCAGTGGTGATGGTGCCAGCCGTCGCGGCCCAGGAAGTGGCTCCGCTGGAAGTGAACTGCTGAGTTGCGCCGAGATTCACGGTCGCCGTGGTCGGAGAGATCGTCTGCGGCGCCGGCGCGACAAGCGTCACGGTGGCGCTGGCCGATCCGCCGGGACCCGTAGCGGTGACGGTGACGGTCGGGGACGCGGGCATCGTAGCCGGCGCGGTGTAGAGGCCGGTTGTGGAGACGGTGCCCGCGGTGGCAGTCCAGGAAGTGGCGCCCGAGGAAGTGAACTGCCGCGTGGCGCCAAGATTTACACTCGCCGTGGTCGGGGAGATCGTCTGCGCGGCGGGATTGGACAGCGTCACCGTGGCATTAGCCGATCCGCCGGGCCCCGTCGCGGTCACGGTCACTTTGTTCGAAGCCGGCATGGTGGAAGGTGCCGTGAAGAGGCCAGTGGTGGAGATGGTGCCTGCGGTGGCAGTCCAACCGGTTGCTCCGCTGGAAGTGAATTGCCTGGTCGCTCCCAGGACTACCGTGGCAGACGTCGGGGAGATCGTCTGCGGGACCGCGAATTGCACTGCGAAGGTCGGGCCTAGCAGGGTGCCGGGATTCTTGACCTGAAAGGGTACCGATCCGGCTGTCGCCTGATAACCCTGCACCTTGAGGGTGGTCGCGTTGACTACGGTGGTGGTCAACCCGACTCCACCGGCGAACGCTGCTGCATACTGCTGGAAGCCGCTGCCGGTCAACGTTGCCGTGTAAGAACCGGTCGGCACCGGACTGGGAGTAACCGAGGTAATGGAGGGCCCTACCGGCGCCACATTCACGTACACAATCCCCATGGTCTTGTTGTCGGAGGCCAGGGCGATAATCGTGACTCCGTTGGCTGGCACCGTCGCAGGCGCCTTATACAGCCCGGCCTGAGTGATGGTGCCGTTGGTCGAATTACCGCCGACCACCCCGGAGACTTCCCAAGTGACCGCGGTGTTGGTGAGGCCCGTGACCGTGGCCGTGTACTGCAAAGTCTGGTTGACGCCCAGATCGGTATAACCCGGACTGATCGTCACGGATTGCGCGTGCAACATTCCCGATGCGGCGCACAACGTGAGGGCAAGGTGTCTCAATCTCAATTGCATTAGAATCGCGCGCCTCCCCGGTAGTGGGTCTGGCTGCCCGCCATTGCGGACGGCGCGAGTGTAGCGACAGTTATCGTGGTTGCGGAATTCATTCCGTAATCCCCTCCATATCGAAAGGAGGGAATGTGGTAACGCTTATTGGTTAACTCCCGATGTTCGGGGGTACTGGTGATTTTGCGCCACAGGTTAACTTGCGCTACGGCGATTTCCGTGGTTGATAACGCCAATGGGCTCGTCGGGTTAGGAGAAGGAGAAGGCGCCGGGTACGGACGCGTGCGGTGCGATACAGTCCGCGGCGGTAGGGTGAGAATTAACCACAGTTAGGTAACTTATTCGGATCGCGGCGGCCCGCGGGAGGCCTTGGGGAGGCCGCTTCGAGCGCTACTGCACGGCGCTTTCGGCGATCTGCCAGAAGGCGTTGCGGGCACGGTCCGCCGAGCCATCGTTCATCTGCGCCAGGAAGATCAGCACCAGTTCGCTCTTCGGGTCCACCCAACCGCCCGTGCCGAAGGCGCCGCCGTGGCCGAAGGTTCCGGGGGAGAGCAGGTTCAGCAGCGAGGCGGGGCCATTGCTGAGGGAGAACGCCAGTCCATAGCCGGAATGATCGGGCGTGAAATCCTGGGTCATCGCCGTGAGGGATTGGCGGGAGAGGTAGCGCCTGCCGCCGGAAGAGCCACCGTTCGCCAGCATCTGGTAGAAGCGGAAGAGATCGGGCGCGGTGGAGTAGAGGCCAAGTTCGGGGCCGGGGTATTTGGCGCCCTCGCGGTAGCGGGACGCATCGCCACCCTGTGCGCGCTCCCGCGAGAGCGCGAGTTGGCCGCCGTCATGCTGGTAGATCATCGCGATTCTGGGTTTCTTCGCCTGGGGCGGGAAGAAAAACGTGTCCTCCATCCCCAGCGGATCGAGGATGCGGCTCTTCACGAACTGCGTATACTCCTGGCCCGAGACCACTTCGACGATTCGGCCCAGGGTCGCAATCCCCATATTGCTGTACAGGTACTTGCGGCCGGGTTCGTTGATCAGGTGCTCCCTGGCATAGGCGCCAACGGCATCGGCAAGGCTCGCGTGCAGAGTGTAATTGATCTTCTGGTAAGGGCCGGAGGAAGGGAGAAAGGCGAAGCCGGAGCTATGGTTCATCACCTGCCAGACCGTGATCGGGTGCTCGGGAGGGCGGGTGGAGATGCTGCCGTCCGGCCGCTTCTCCTCGACCAACTGGCCCTTGAATTCGGGCAGGTAATCCTGCACGGGGCGCTTCAGGTCGAGCTTGCCCTCCTCCACCAGCATCATGGCGGCCACACCGGTGAAGGACTTGGTCTGCGACATCACCTGCACGATCGTGTCGGTCCGCATTGGCTTGCCTTGTTCGATATCGGCGAGGCCGGCCGCGTCCAGTGACACGACTTTGCCGCGATGCGCCACCAGGGTCACGACGCCGGAAATGGAGCGATCGCTAACGAAGGACTGCATGCGTTCCTGGATCTGCCGGAGGCGCACCGGGTCGGGCGTCTGGGCCGTGCAGAGTGCGGCGAGCAGCAGGAGCGGGAGGAGGGAGCGGCGGATCGGGAGAGGCATGATCGTACGCTATTCTCCCATCACTCAGTTTGCAAAGACAGGTGGGG
>CAIRBY010000665.1 GCA_903876865.1 uncultured Acidobacteriia bacterium | reverse complement strand
CCTTCTTGGTGGAGGTGATGCGCTCCTGCAGTTCGCCCATTTCCGTTGCCAGGTTGGGCTGGTAGCCGACCGCGCTGGGCATGCGGCCGAGCAGCGCCGAGACTTCCGAACCGGCCTGGGTGAAGCGGAAAATGTTGTCGATGAAGAGCAGCACGTCCTGGTGTTCCTCGTCGCGGAAGTATTCGGCGACGGTCAGGCCGGTGAGGCCGACGCGGAGGCGGGCTCCGGGCGGCTCCGTCATCTGCCCGTAGATCAGGGCGCACTTGGATTTGGTGTAGTCGTGAATATCGATGACGCCGGATTCCTGGAATTCGGTCCAGAGATCGTTGCCTTCGCGGGTGCGCTCGCCCACTCCGGCGAACACGCTAACGCCGCCATGCTTCATGGCGAGGTTGTTGATGAGTTCCTGAATGATGACGGTCTTGCCGACGCCGGCGCCGCCGAACAGGCCGATCTTTCCGCCGCGGAGGTAAGGCTCGATCAGATCGATAACCTTGATGCCGGTCTCGAACATTTCCAGACGCGTGGACTGCTCTTCGAAGGAAGGCGCGGGGCGATGGATGGGGTAGTGCTTCTTGGCGTTGACCGGCCCCATTTCGTCCACAGGCTCGCCGATCACGTTGAGCACGCGGCCCAGCGTTTCCGGACCCACGGGGACTTCCACGGGACGGCCCAGGCTGATGGCCTTCATGCCGCGCACGAGACCTTCGGTGGGCTGTAGCGCGATGGTACGCACACGGCCTTCGCCGATGTGCTGCTGCGCCTCGCAAATGATGTCAATCGGCTGGGTCGTTTCAAACCCTTCGCTGACAATGCGGATTGCGGTGTAGATGAGGGGGATCTGCCCTTCGGGGAACTCGCAGTCCACGGCCGGTCCGGCCACCTGAACTACTTTGCCGATTACGACTCCGTCGGAGTTTGCCATAGATATCCTTATTCGGCCGCGGCCGCGCCGCTGACCACTTCGATAATTTCCTTGGTAATGCTGCTCTGCCGCACACGGTTCATGTACAGCGTCAGCTTTTCGATCATCTCGGCCGCATTCGAGGTCGCCGCATCCATCGCGGTCATGCGCGCGGCATGCTCGCTGGCGGTCGATTCGGAAAGCGCCCGGTAGAATTCCATTTCCACGTATTTCGGCAGCAGGTCGTTCAACATTTCGAGAGGAGATTCCTCGAAGATGTAATCCACCGGGGCGGCCTGCTCCGGCAGTTCCGCGGGCAGCACGCGCGCCACGGTCAGCTTCTGTGAAACCACGCTCTTAAATTCGTTGAAGATCATGTAGACCGCATCGATCTCTTCGTTGCGGAACATCGTCATGGCCTTCTCGGCGATGGCTGCGGTGTCTTCGTACCGGATCTTGGCGGCCAGGCCGACATGTTCGCCGGCTACGGCGACCTCGCGTCTGCGAAAGAAATCGCGGCCCTTACGGCCGATCAGCAGGAATTGCAGCTCGGCTTCCCGGTGTTCGGCCTGGAAGCGCTGCGCTCCCTTAATGAGGTTGGTGTTGAACGCGCCCGCCAGGCCCTTATCGGCTGTAATCAGCACCAGCAGGATTCGCTTCTCTTCGCGCCGCGCGAGGAGCGGGTTTTCCGCCGCGTGCTCGCCGGTCCCCAGTGCCGCCGCCACATTGCCCAGCACCTTGCGCAGCAGCGAGCCATAGGGGCGCGCCGCGATGGTTCGCTCCTGGGCGCGGCGCAACTTCGCCGCCGAGACCATCTTCATGGCCTTGGTGATCTGCTGCGTGTTCTTGACGGAGCGGATGCGCCGCCGGATATCGATCAAACTAGGCATGAGGTTTTGCCGCTTGGTTCTCCGCTACGAAGCGCGCTTTGAACTCTTCAATGACGGCCTTCACCTTGGCGGTGAGGTCCGCATCCAGAGCCTTCTTGGCGCGGATTTCATCGAGCACGCCGCGATGGGCGTTCTCCGCGAAGCGGTAGAGTTCCGCTTCGAACTTGCGGCAGATATCCACCGCCAGATCGTCCAGGTAGCCTTTGGTGCCGGCCCAGATGATCAGGATCTGCTTTTCCAGCGGCAGCGGCTGATACTGATTCTGTTTGAGAATCTCCACCAGGTGTTTGCCGCGGTTGAGCTGCTGTTGCGAGGCTTTATCCAGATCGCTACCGAACTGGGCAAAGGCCGCGAGTTCGCGGTACTGGGCCAGATCGAGGCGCAAGCCGCCGGCGATCGATTTCATCGCCTTCGTCTGGGCGTTGCCGCCCACGCGGCTGACGGAGATGCCGACGTTGATGGCGGGGCGCTGGTTGCTGTTGAATAGATCGGCTTCGAGGAAGATCTGGCCGTCCGTGATCGAGATCACGTTGGTCGGGATGTACGCCGAAACGTCGCCCGCCTGGGTTTCAATGAAGGGCAGGGCCGTGAGCGAACCGGCGCCATGTTCGTTGTTCAATTTGGCGGCGCGCTCCAGCAGGCGGCTGTGAAGATAAAATACGTCGCCGGGGAAGGCTTCGCGCCCCGGGGGACGGCGCAGCAGCAGCGAGATTTCGCGGTACGCCGCGGCGTGCTTGGAAAGATCGTCGTAGACGCAGAGCGCATGGCGCTTGGTATCGCGGAAGTACTCGCCGATGGCGCAACCGCTGAAGGGCGCCAGATACTGCATCGGAGCGGGATCGGAGGCGGAGGCGACGACGACGATGGAGTATTCCATGGCGCCGGCGTCTTCCAGCACCTTTACGACCTGGGCCACGGTGGAACGCTTCTGGCCGATGGCGACATAGATGCAGATCATGTCGCCGCCCTTCTGATTGATGATGGCGTCGAGGGCGATGGCGGTCTTACCGGTCTGGCGATCGCCGATGATCAATTCGCGCTGTCCGCGGCCGATCGGAATCATGGCGTCCACCGCCTTGATGCCGGTCATCATGGGCTCTTTCACGCCCTGGCGGGCGACCACGCCGGGGGCGAGGCGCTCGATGGGGTTGAACTGGACGGCCTGAATGGGGCCCTTGCCATCGATGGGCTGGCCGAGGGCATTGACGACGCGGCCGATGAGGGCTTCGCCCACGGGCACGCTCATGATGCGCTTGGTGCGCTTGACCTCGTCGCCTTCCTTGATCTCGGTGAAGTCGCCCAACAGCACGGCGCCGACCTGATCTTCTTCCAGGTTCATGGCGATTCCGGCCACGTTGTGCGGGAATTCGATCAACTCGCCCGCCATGACCTTTTCCAGGCCATGAATGCGAGCGATGCCATCGCCCACCGAGATGACGGAGCCGACTTCAGAGACGTCGATCGCCCGCTCGTAGTTCTCGATTTCCTGGCGCAGAATACTGGTGATTTCGTCCGCTCGAATGTGAGCCATATTTCCTTCCGATTAACTTTCCGTGCTGAGGCGCTGCCCCAAAGACTGTAACTGGCCGCGCACGCTGCCATCGTAAACAGTGGAGCCGATGCGGGCCATGACGCCGCCGATCAGCGAAGGATCCACCGCCACCCGCATGCGGATGCGCTTGCCCGTAAGATGTTCCAACTGCGCCCGAATCGCGGCGCTCTGCGTATCTGTCAATGGCGCCGGCGCGGATACTTCCGCCCGGGCGAAGCCGAGCCGCTCATCCACAATCAGTTCGAAGCTATGCAGAATCTCCGGCAACTGGGTGATGCGGCGGTGATCGATCAGGACAAAGAGAAAATTCTGGATGATGGGCGAGAGCTTGAGAATCTGCGCGATGCGTCCGGCCACGGCGCGCTTGCGGCTGGGCGGAACGGCGGGGGAGATCAGCGCCTGTCCCAATTCACGGGATCCGCTGAGCGCGGCGGCGAAGGAGCCCAATTCCACCAGGGCGGCTTCGGGGGTCAGGCCGGCTTTGGTCGCGGCGGCGCCCTGCGTGACAACGTCCGCCAGGGCTTTGGCATATCGCGTGGCTACGGCAGAGAGTGTCATTTTAGGTTACGCACGAATCCTTGCACGAGCGAATCTTCGGTAGCCGGCGTCATGCGTGCGCGCACCTTCTGTTCGGCCAGACCTACTGCGAGTTCCGCGGTGTAGCGCTGCAAATCCATGCGCGCGGCTTTGCCGGCGGAGACAATCTCCTGTTGGGCGTGGGCTTCGATCTTGGCCACTTCGGCCGCGGTCCGCGCGGCGGCGCGCTGGCCTTCGGCTTCCACCTCCGCCTGGGTTTCGGCGCGCAGGGCGGCGATCTCGTTTTCCAGGTTCGCGAGCCGGAGTTCCACGGCCTTGGCGCGGGCTTCGGCATCCTCCCGCTGCTTGAGGCTGTCTTCCATATCCTTGCGGATGGAAGCGGAGCGGGAGGCAAAGAACGGTCCGGCGTTCTTGCCCACGAAATACCCGATCAGTCCGGCGAGCAGCAGGAAGTTCGCCCACTTCAATTCGAGTTCGTGTTTCTCCGCGAAACTCTCTTCTTTATTCGCTTCTTTATTCGCTTCTTTGGTCGCTTCTTTGGTCGCTTCTTTGGTCGCTTCTTTGGTCGAGTGACCGGCGCCTTCCTGAGCGAGAGCGAGCGTGCTCATGCAGGTCAGGCCGAGCGCGAGGGCGAGAGCGGGGAGGCGCTTCATGCCGCGTTCCGCCGGAGGATGGATTCCACAATCTGGTTTGCCAGCGCGTCGCTATCCGCCGCGAGCGTAGTCTTGGCAGCGGCGACATCCGTGGCCAGTTGCGCTTTGGCGGTCTTTACCGTGGCTTCCGCCACCTTGCGGGCGGCGGCGAGGCTTGCCGATTCCTGATCCTGCATGGCCTGGTAGCGCGCTTCCTGGGCTTGATACAGCTTCGCCTTTTCGGCGAGGAGCGCCGCTTCGTAGTGCGCGGTCTTCTCCGCCGCCGATTTCAGACTGGCTTCGGCTGATTCACGCGCGCCCTCGGTGGCCTGGTACCGCTGCTTCAGCACTTTCTCCAAAGGCTTGAAGAAAACCATCTTCAAGTAGAAGTGCAGGCAGAT
>CAIRBY010000664.1 GCA_903876865.1 uncultured Acidobacteriia bacterium | reverse complement strand
CGCTGGCGGACGGCGCGACGGTCTGCTGCCAGGCGACGCAGAAGATGATCGCGCGGGCGCTGAAGGCGGGCGGCTCCAACGTGGTGGTCTACGATCTGGTGACGGGCGATGTGACGGTGGTACCGAACCCCAACGGCGTCACGAGCGTGGGTCCGCCGGCGACGGGAACGGGCGCGGGCGGCGGCGCGGGGGCGGTGACGGCGGCCAAAGTGGTGCTGGCGAACGCGCAGGCGAACACGGTTTCGGCGGTGGCGTACAACGGACAGCGGCAGGTGGGGATCCTGGTGATCCGCATCCCTTGAAACTGCGCTTTCTCACCTCGACTCCGCAGGATGTGACGCGGGGTAGCGGCACCTACGTCGGCATCAGCGTGCTGGCGGAGGCGCTGCGCGGGCTGGGGCACACGGTGGAGTTCGAATCGCCGCAACAGCACCTGCCGGTCTACACGGCGGAGCGGCTCTGGTTCAACCGGCAACTGCGCGTTTCCGCGGAGTGCGATCTCACCATCGGCTACGACATGGACGGCTACCGGATCGCGCGTGGAGAGCGGGGTAGCGGGCGGCACATCGCGTCGCTCAAGGGTGTGATTGCGGATGAGGTGCGCTTCGAGAGCGGTCTCACACGGATGACGATGGGCGTGCAGGCGCGCTGCGAGCGGCTGCACGTGCGGCGGGCGGCGCGGGTGGTGGCGACGAGCCAATACTCGGCGGAGTGCGCGCGGCGGATGTACGGGCTGAAGGAGATGCCGGTGGTGGTGCCCGAGTTGATCGACCTGCCGGCATGGCGCAGACTGCTGGACTCGGTGAATGGCGTGGCGGCGAATCGGGCGGGGCGGTTCACGGTACTGTATGTGGGGCGTTTCTACCGGCGCAAGCGGGTGAATCTGCTGCTGGAGGCGGCGGCGCGGCTGCGGCAGGAGGTCCCGGGGCTGGAGGTGCGGATCGTGGGCAACGGACCGTGCGCAGAGGCTTGGCGACGGCAGGCGGCGGCGTTGAAGTTGGCGGATACGGTGACGTGGCTGGGCGACATCTCGCGCACGGAATTGGCGCGCGAGTACCGGCGGGCGGATGTCTTCTGCCTGCCGAGCGTGCAGGAAGGCTTCGGGATCGTGCTGCTGGAGGCGATGGCTGCGGGGAGGCCGATTGTGGCGGCGCGCGCGGCCGCGATTCCAGAGGTGGCTCCGCAGGCAACGCTAGTGACGCCGGAGAGCGCGGAAGCGCTGGCGGAGGGGCTGATGGGCTTGTACCGGGCGCCGGAGCTACGGGCGGAGCAGGCGGCGATCGGCTTGGAATGGGTGGAGCAGTTCGATGCACCCAAGGTGGCGCGGCTGTTTCTGGACGCGATCCGGCTGTAGGCGGGGCGGGGTTAGAAGCCAAGCTTAGCAGACAGGCCACAAAATACGATGGCCTGTCCCACTGGCGCGATGTTCGCTATTCTCTTGGCATGGTTTTGTTTGCAGGCTCCCCTTCTTTGCGGCCGGCTGCGGCGCTTCTGATCGCGATTGCACTGGCGGGATCGCCAGGGTGCGGGACGGCGCCGAAGGAGACGGCGAAATCCGGCATCGATGTAGCGGGGATGGATAAAGCCGTCGCGCCGGGCGACGACTTCAATCTCCACGCGAACGGCGGATGGTTGAAGGCAACGCCGATTCCGGCCGATAAATCGAGCTACGGCACCGGGGCGATTCTGGTGGATCAGACGCGGAAGCAACTGCTGGACCTGATTCAGGATTCGGCCAAGGGCGGCGCGACAGCCGGCGCGGACAGCCGCAAAGTGGGCGACTACTATTCGAGCTTCATGGACGAGGCGGCGATTGAAGCGGCGGGCGCGGCGCCGCTGAAGCCGCAACTGGACGCCATCGCCGCAATCGCAGACCGCACGGCGCTGGCGCGCGCGCTGGGCGGGAATCTGCGTGCGGGCGTGGATGCGCTGAACAACACGAACTTCGAGACCTCGAACCTGTTCGGCGTGTGGATCACACAGGGGCTGAAGGATCCCTCGCATAGCGTTCCCTACCTGCTGCAGGGCGGACTGGGCTTGCCGGACCGCGACTACTACCTCTCCGCATCTCCGCACATGACCGAGCTGCGGAAGCAGTACGAGGCGCATATCGGGGCGATGTTCCAACTGGCGGGCGTGGCGGACCCGGCCGGGCGCGCGGCGAAGGTCTTCGCGCTGGAAACCAAGATGGCGCGCGTGCATGCGACGCGGGTGGAATCCGAGGACGTGAATCTGGCGGTCACGTGGCAGCGCGCGGAACTGGCCTCGAAGGCGCCCGGGCTCAACTGGAGCGTGTTGCTGGAGGCGGCGGGGTTGCAGGACGCCGCAACATTCACGATCTGGCATCCGAAGGCGATTCCCGGCCTCTCCGCCCTGGCCGCGTCGGAGCCGCTAGACACGTGGAAGGACTGGCTGGCCTATCACGCGATTGAAGACGCGGCGACGTACCTGCCGAAGGCCTTCGTGGAGGAGCGCTTCGCGTTTTACGGCAAGGCGCTGAGCGGGATACCGCAACTGCGGCCGCGCTGGCAGCGGGGCATGGACCTGACGAGCGCGGCGCTGGGAGAGGTGGTGGGCAAGCTGTATAGCGAACGCTACTTCCCGGCGACGACCAAGGCCAAAGTACAGGCGATGGTGGACGATCTGGTGAAAGCATTCGCGCGGCGGATCGACGCGCTGGCGTGGATGTCGCCAGAGACCAAGGCCAAGGCCAAGGCGAAACTGGGCACGCTCAAAGTGGGCGTGGGCTATCCGGACAAGTGGCAGGATTACAGCGGCCTGGAGATCGTGAAGGGCGACCCGCTGGGGAACGCGAAGCGGGCCGGGCTATTCGAATACCGCCACCAGGTGGCCAAACTACATCAGCCGGTGGACAAGGCGGAGTGGTGGATGACGCCGCAGACGGTGAACGCGGTCAACCTGCCGCTGCAGAACGCGCTGAATTTCCCGGCGGCGATTATTCAGCCGCCGTATTACGACGTGGCGGCGGACGCGGCCCACAATTACGGTTCGATGGGCGCAATCATCGGGCACTAGATCAGTCACAGCTTTGACGATCAGGGCGCGCAGTTCGACGCCGACGGGCGGCTGGTCAACTGGTGGACGAAGGCGGATTTCGAGCATTTCAAGGGGGCGGGCGAGGCGCTGGCGGCGCAGTTCGACGGCTACAAGCCGTTCCCGGACCTGGCGGTGAACGGG
>CAIRBY010000663.1 GCA_903876865.1 uncultured Acidobacteriia bacterium | reverse complement strand
CAGGCATCGCCGCAAGCCCCGATTCTGGGGCAACTGGTGACCATCACGGCGGTGGTAGCGATCGCCCCTCCCTCGAGCGGCGTGCCCTTGGGAAATGTCACGTTCTTCGACGGCACCACAGCCCTCAGTTCCGGCCCTCTGCCCGCGAGCGGCACGGCGATCACTCAGCAAGTGCTGCCTCCGGGACCGCACAACCTTTCCGCCGCGTTCAAACCCGCGGATGCGAATACGCTGGCAAGCGCGTCGCCCACGACTGGAGTCACGGTGGGCGGCAGCGTCGGCATCACGCTGACGACGAACCCGGCATTGCCTTCGCTCGGCGCCACCACGACGCTGACTGCGACGCTGGCCGCTTCCGGCAGCGTTCCTTTCGGCGTGGTGACCTTCTCCGACGGCACGCTGGATCTGGGCCCGGCGACGCTCAACGCGGCAGGCCAGACCAGCATCCAGACGGTCTTCCGCACGGTGGGCCCGCATAGCATCAAGATCAGCTACGCGGGGGACATCAGCCATGCGGCGGTCTCGCTCACCACCACGGTCACCGTGACTCGGGGCGTAACCCAACTCAGCCTGATCACGGGCGCGCAGAGTATTCTATTCGGGCAGAGCCTTACGCTCGGCGCGCAGCTCAGCACTCCGCAGCTCAGCCCGCAGCAAGCGGGGGGGATTGCGGTCCCCACCGGACTGGTCACGTTCCTGGACGGGGCCGGTACGCTCGGCACCGCGAGTCCGGCATCGGGCACTGCGTCACTCGCCGCGCCGGCGCTGGTGGGGGGCACACACAGCTTGCAGGCAACTTATGCGGGAGATGCGAACTGGCTGCCGGCGCAATCGGTGGTGATGCCGCTGACGGTGCAACCGCGGGGGACCTCCACCTCGGCGGCGCTCTCGGCGAACCTCGGGCAGGAGGTGACGATCAGCGTGAGCGTGGCGGCGCTGGGCATACAGGCTGCGCCGACGGGCAGCGTGCAACTGGTGAATTCGGCGACGCGCGCGGTGCTGGGGACGTTCACGCTGACAGCGGGCGTGGCCAATGCCGCAGTCACGCTGACGGATGCCAATCCGATTGTGGCCGTGTATACGGGCAATGCCAATTTCGCCACCAGTTCGTCACTGGCGGTGGGCGTGGTCTACACCATGAACGCGGCGGGAGTGGCGACGCCGAATTTCGCGGCTGAAGAACTGATCGCGCTCTTCGGCTCGGGCTTCTCGATCTTCAACGGCGTGGCGCAGGATCAGCCGCTGCCGCTGACCCTGGCGGGGGTGAGCATCACGGTGCTGGATTCGGCCGGCGTCAACCGCCCGGCGCCGCTGATCTATGTATCGCCCACGCAGATCAACACCATGATTCCGGCGGCGACCGCCAACGGCAACGCCACCATGACGGTGACGACGACGCTGGGAAAGACGCTGACGATTCAGCTCACGATCACGCCCACGGCGCCGGGAATCTTCACGGCCAACTCGGACGGGCGCTCGGTGGCCGCGGCGCAGATTCTGCGGGTGGCCGACGATGGCACGCAGAGCGTGGAATCCGTGGCCGCCTACGATACGGTGGCGAAACAGTGGGTCCCGGCGCCGATCGATCTCTCTAGCGGCGCGGCCTATCTGGTGCTGTTCGGCACGGGCTTGCGCAATACGCCGGGCAACTCCCTGGTGACGTGCGCGATCAGGGGGATCACGTATACGCCGCTCTATGCGGGCGCGCAGAATCAGTTCCCGGGGTTGGACCAGATCGACGTGCTGCTGCCGCGCAGCCTGAGCGGGGCGGGGTTGGTCACGGTGCAGGTGATTGCGAATGCGCAGAGCGCGAACGTGGTCACGATTGCGATTCGGTAGGGCAGGCGTTTTCGCGTGCCGATTTGGCACACCCGAAGAGTTGGCAGGCGGAAACGCCTGCCCTACCTTCTATTGATTCGAAGGATCAAATGGCTCTGACGATCGAAAGGCGGACGAGGGCGTCGACCGCGGTCCAGGGGGGGACCGCCCCACGAAAGGCAGGTGCGGCGGATCCAGAAGCTTCCAGTGAGGGCACGGAGGGGCGCCGTGTCTTCGCACGGGCTGGCCACGAGGATCTACCGCCCTTCGCTCCCTCGCGGAATCGCAGGGCGGAGGGCAATGGAACTCCTTCACAGGCGCGTTACTGGCGGAGGGTGGCGATGTTTTCGCGCATGCGGCCGGCCTGTGGCCAATCGGGGTGGTAGCGGAGGAACTCCTCCAGCACGTCTGCGGCGGCGCGCTTGTCGGCGCGGCGCAGGTGAATTTCCGCCAGCAGCAGTTGCGGGTGCGAGAAGTGGGCGGGATCGAGGGCGCGCGCCCGCTCCAGGTGTTTGACGGCGAGATTCAGATCGCCCAACTGGAAATAGTCCATGCCCAGTTGCGCGTTCGCGAGCGCATCGTTGGGGCGGAGCGCCACGGCCATGCTGTTGAATTGCCATGCCTCCTCCGCGCGCTGCAAGGTGACCAGCACACCGCCGAGATTGACCAGCGGTTCGAAGGCCTGCGGGTCCTGCTTGAGCGATTCGCGGAAACACTCTTCGGCGCGCGCGAACCGCTGGGTCTGGTAGGCGATGGTGCCGAGTTCGTTCCACGCCACGGCGAACTTCGGGGCCAGCGCCACCGCCTCCTCCAGACGGCGCGTGGCTGCCGCCACATCGTGACGGCCGAGGTCCTTTTGCGCCTGTTCGTAATCGCGCTGCGCTTTGGCGGGTATGGCGAGTTGCGCGGCAGAGACCGAATGCCTGCGCCGCGCGGTTTCGGGGAGCAGGAAATCCGCGGGCTTGAAGCGGAGATCGAGCGTGACCTGCCCGCGCGCATCGGCGAGGCTGGGCCCCACCTCGATGGTCTGGCGCGCCTCTCCCCGCTCGGGGATGTAGACCGAGACGGTATACGTGCCGGGGCGCAGTTTGTGAAAGCGAAAATGCCCGTCGGGCTCGCTCAGCGCGGATGCGGTGAAGGGAAAGGTGCTGCCGTAGAGAGTGACGGCGCTGCGTTCTTCGGGATGCAGGCGGCCCACGAGATCGAAGGCGGGGTCGGCGGCAAGGGCCGCGCGGGCGAGGAGCACGCAGATCCACAGGCGAAGCATGCGTCTGCTCAGATTGTAGCGCCGCGCTTGAATTCGGCCGGACTCATTGCCGCTGAATTGCCGCCTCAGCCTGCTTCGTCCGTGCCAAGCAGTTCGCGCGCGCCCAGGGAGCGCCAGAAGGCGAAACTCGCGAAGCCCGCCATCAGCAGCAGGGTGGCGAGGCCGCTGGGCGCGTACCAGGCCTTCCAATCCGTACCCAAAATTAGTGCGTTGTAGCAATTGACGAAGAAGACCGTGGCGATCGCCGCAACCAGGCCATAGCGGAGCAGCAGGAAGATCAGAATCGCGTAGACCACCACGAACACTCCGGCCAACACGATCCAGTTCGAACTTGAAGCCACATCGCTTTCACTCATGGTGAAGAACAGCGCGGCCACGAGCGCGGCGGGAATGCTGTGGCGCAGGAGCATGCGCAGGCCGCTGATGGTCAGGAAGATGATCAAGCCGAAGCGCAGAGCATTGCCCAGGGCGAGAGCGTGCAAGCCTAACCAGTGGCGCGTGTCGAGCAGGTAAGGCAGACTGACGTCCATGTAAATCGGCTCGTGGCCGGAGAGCTGCAGGGCCTTGAATATTACCCAGATGCCGGAGCCCGCGGCGGCGCCGAGCAGCAGATCGCTGCCCACCTGCGCATCCAGCCAGCGGCCGGCGAGCACGCGATTCCAGGTGACCATGGAGTGCGGCCAGCGCGCGCGTACCATGGGTTCGAGCGCGAGATAGACGAGCCAGAGCACGAAGGCCGAGAGCAGCCAGTCCCCGGCCGCGCCCAGCGTGGTTTCGAACCAGTCTTCGGTGGTGGGATGCATCATGCCGAGCCAGGCCACGCCCGCGAGCAGGAAGCGCGCCGCCGCCACGCGCCACGCGCCCTGATGATCGGTGCGTTGCAGGCGCCAGTTGCGGGCCGCGAGCAGAAGCACGAAGAAGCCGCCCAACAGGATCGCGCCCATGATCGCGACCTGCCGCAATCTGCCGAGCAGGGAAGGCTGAGCCGAGTTCGGAGCCGGACCCGCCTCCCGCATCCACGGGTAGAAGACCTGCGCCATGACGACGCGGCCCTTCCACGCGGCGATCTCGACCCGGAGTTCGGTATTCGGGAACTGCGGATGCGGCCCCCGCCACGCGTGCCACTGATCGAAGGCAACGGCGGGCCTGGTGGCGGGAGCGGACTCGGTGAAGTTCTTCAGCTCCAGCCCGGCGGCGCGAAACACGGTGTCGTACGCGACCGGCTCGGCGACCGGCGGATCGCGATCATCGGGCACGGCGGTGAAGAGGAGCAGCTTGCCGTTTCCATCCACCGCGACACTCGCCATGCCGGGATTGGTTTGCGGCGGATTGTCCGCGGTCACCATGCTATCGGGTTTCCCGACCAGGGCCGCGCGGCTCTCGCGATAGTAGGCGCGCAACGGCGAATCCGCGGCCATCCACTCGCTCCAACGGTGCGGCGCGGGGAGGTGCTTCACATACTCCACGAGCTGCCCGCGGCTCTCCAGCCAGACGGCGCGATCGGCGGGCCGTTCGGTGTAGCCGAACGACGCGGCGAGCTCGCGCGAGCGGTTGGCCAGCACTTCGGGCGAGCGATCGAGCGGCGCCTGCATCATGGCGGTGCGGGTCTGGCGCATGGGGATCGCAGCGATCAGGCAGAGCAGCACCAGGACCAGGCAGGGCACAGAATAGCGCCGGGCCATGCCCTCGAGGGTGCCGGCGGCGGCCACCATCTCCGGCGAAGGAGTCTCCCCGGCTGCGAGCGCGGCGGCCAGGGGATCGCCGCCGGGCAGCGCGGCCATCACGGCCAGAGCGCTGGAGGGGCGCTTGGCGGCAT
>CAIRBY010000662.1 GCA_903876865.1 uncultured Acidobacteriia bacterium | reverse complement strand
CTGCAGCCGAAGGGCTATCCGGGGATGATGGGAGCGATGTTCTGGACTATCGATGCGGACCGCCGCGCGAATTACAACTACTCCAACGTAGTGGGACCGCAGTTGCACGGGTATCCGGCGAAGCAGTAGACACGCTTGCACACGTGCTGTTCGGCGACGGGATGTCGGTGCGTTCAAAGGCAGGGCAGGCGGAAGCGCCTGCGCTACTGGGGGCGGACGGCCTCACCCGCGCAGGACCCAGTGGCCCCGATTTTCCTGCGAGGGATCAGGTGCCTGCAACGATCAACAGGCCGACGAGGGCGTCGGCCGCGGTCCAGGGGGACCGCCCCACGAAAGGCCGGGGCGGCTGCAAAGTGGCTTATTTAAGCGGCATTGGGTGGAAGCGGCTGGTGCGAGGGACGAGTAGAACATCGGCGAGTGTTTACACTTGCGCTCAGGCAGCGGGTGCAGTGCGGCGATTTCACAAATCCTTTACATCCGTTCGGGCGGAGTGCCACTACCATCAAATAATCAGGAGTCGATCTGGCATCCATTTCCGTAGTGCGAGAGTCCGCAGCAACTTCCGCGCCCGTCTGGCAGGCCGTGCACGCGTGTGAGCGCGCGGCGGCGCTGGGCTTGTTTGTCGCGGCAAGCCCGGTGCTGGCGGCGAGCGCGCTGGCGGTGTGGCGGCTCTCCGGACGCAGCCCGTGGATTGCTCATCGCAGGGTGGGACAGAGCGGCGAGGTGCTGTGGATGTTCAAGCTGCGCACGATGTGGGGCAGCGAGAAGAGTAGCGGAGTCTCTGGCGAGGGATGGATCGAATACATCCGCGATGATGAAGGCGCCGAGACCAAGCGCGCCGACGACCCGCGCGTCGCGCACTGGATTGCGGGCTTCTGCCGCCGCCACTCGATCGACGAATTGCCGCAGTTGTGGCACGTGATCCGCGGCGAGATGGCGCTGATTGGGCCGCGGCCGATGACGGCATCGGAGATTCGACGCCACTATGGCGCGGATGCCGGGGAAGTGCTGGGGGTCAAGCCCGGGATGGCGGGCCTGTGGCAGGTATCCGGGCGCAACCGCCTGACGTACAGGGAGCGCAGGGAGTTGGATCTACTGTTCGTGCGCACGCGCTCGCTGGGGATGTACGCGCGGATCTGCCTGCGAATTCTGCCCGAAGTGTGCGGCGGCTCCAACAGCTGGTAAGCGGGCCGGCGAAACCTTCCGCAGCTCGATTGCTCTACAACGAAAAATGGACCCTCTCCTGAGTTCGGAGCGGATCCATTTCTTTGCTTCGAGGAGCAAGGTAGTGCGGGGCGTTTACTGGCTGACCGCGATGGTCACATCGTTACGGCTGGTGACTCCGTTCATGGAGATCTGCAGCGGCACAGCATTGCCGGTGGGCGTGCCGGCGGCGATCACGATGTTGAGCTGATAGACGCCGACGAATTGCGGGGTCATGCCGGCGAACACTACCTGAGCGGGCACGCCACCCACGGTGACTTTCGGCGCGGTAGTGGTCTGGTGAAGCTGGCCATCGTTGGCGCTGAAGCCGGTCTTGACGGGAGGGGTCACGGGACCAAGGCCGGTGGCGAGGATGACGAGAGTGGACTGGTCGCCGATCTTGGCCGCGTGCGAGGCGAAGGGGAGTCCGGAGTTGATGGGGGCGGCGATGGCGCCATCGCTATTGCCGTATGCGACGGCCTGTCCGACGCCGCCGGGGAAGGTGAAGATGCCCGGAGCCGCGGCGCCGACCGTGATGGGAAGCGGTGAGGAAGCCACGCCGTTGCGGGTCACGATCACCTGCGCGGTGCCGGAATTCGCACCGACAGCGAGCGCCTCCCACGGCACCTGCGCGTTGACCTGATCGCCGTTGGCGGCGCTGTGCACAACATCTTTGAGCGGCGCGGCGACGCCGTTGAACGTGACCGTGACACCGGAGAGAGTGGTGGAGAGCGGCACGGAATCCGCCGAGGCCGAGGCCGCGGAGAGGTTGGAACCGAAGATCGAGACCAACGCTCCGGCAGGAATGGGCTGCCCGGTCTTATCGAAGCTGGCTCCGTTGAGAACACCGCCCGGGGCAATCACGGGGGTCTGCGCGAGCGCGAGGGAGGCGCAGGCGAAGAATGAAGCAGCTGCAAAACTGCGGATCGACATAGAACGATTCTAGGCGAGCGCCCGCCGAATCCGAACAGAATGCGTAAGATTTTACTCTTGCAAAGGGGCGCGGCCCAGGAATGCTTTCAAGCTGGTTGCCACTTCCGGATGTTTACCGCCATCCAGACCGATGGCCAGCGCGGCTTCGCTGGAGGCTTCGGTGCGGCGGCCCTGCAGGTCGAGGAGGAGGGCGAGCGTCCAATGGGGCTTGAACCAGTTGGGGCGCGCCTCGATGGCTTGGCGCAGGGCGCGCTCGGTGGCGGGAGCATCGTTGCGCGCGGCAGCGAGTTGCGCGAGGCTGTACCAGGCATTGAAGGGATCCTCGGCGGATTCGGTGGCCTGCATGCCCGCGGTGGTGGAACGCACCTGGAGCTGGATGCGCGCGGCGGGGTCCGCGGTCCGCGTGGCGAGTTCGAGGAGCGAGCGGGAGTACCAGAGGTCGGCGGAGGCGCCGGGAAGTTTCCAGCCGGAATAGCGCGAGTAGGCGAGCTCCGCGGCGGGGGCGTTGCCTTGGCGCAGATGGTTCCGCGCGCGGGCCAGGAAGGCGTCTGCGGCGGTGAAGCGGATGGCGCAATAGAGCAGCAGCAGCGCGGCGGGAGCCCACGCGAACGCCATGCGGTTGGATCGCGAGGCGGCGGGAACGGGATCGCCAGAGGGCAGCGCGAGCGCCACGGTGGTGAACGTGAGGAGCGCGGTGGGCAGCGTGAAGACGGTGAACTGCTGGCTCACCACCGCAGCGGCAAGGGCAGCGGCAAGGGCCGGATCGCGGGTGCGAAAGCCGGCGGCCAGGAGGGCGGCGAGGAGGAGCACGCCGGGCAAGCCCTGGGAGATGAGAGCGTCGAGGAAGATGTTGTGGGGCGATTCGTGGGCGAAATCGGGATAGGCGCGGGCCAGTTGGACGGACTCATACGCGGGGAACCTGGCGGTGAACTGCTCGGGGCCGAAGCCAAACAGGGGATGGCTCAACCCCATGACGAGCGAATCGCGCCAGAGGGTGAGGCGCGCGCCGCCCCAGGGATCTTCCGAGAACCAGCGGGCACGGCTACGGAGTTGCCAGCCCGCGGGTGAGAAGAAGAAGCCGGCGGCCACTACGGCCAAGGTCGCGGCGAGCCCGAGCGTGCGCGCGCGAATGCGGAAGCCACGGCGAAACAGCCAGAGCAGAGCGCCGGCGAGCAGCCCGAGGATGGCGGCGCGGGTGCCGGTGAGGAGCATGGCGAGTATGGCGAGCGCGCTCGAGCCCCAGGCGGCATAGCGCCACGCGCGCGATGTTTCGAGCTGTGCGAGCGCGAGCCCGAGAAAGGCCGCGACCACCAGCCAGGTAGCGAAATAGCTGACGTATCCGAGGGTGCCCGGGGGACGCACGATGCTCCATACGCCTTCGCCGACGTGATAGGCGGAGGCGGGCAGGAGAGGGTCAAAGCCGGCATACTGCGCGATGCCATAGACGGCGGCGAGAGCCGTGGAGAGCGCGATAGCGCGCAGGATGGTACGGCGCGCGCCGAGAGCAATGACAGTCCACGCAAAGAGCATCAGTGCGAACTGCGAGAGCGCGCCGTAGCGGCGCCAGGTGGCGCCGAAGATGGCAAGGGCGGGATGCGGCGAGAGCGCGGTGGAGAGCGTGAGGGAGAGTGTGAAGAGCAGCACGAAGCCGGTCACGAACGGGCGTGGACGGGCCACTCTCGACACAGCGGGGAGCAGGAGCGCGGTCGCGGCAAGCAGGACGAGCAGCTTGGGCGTTACATCGAAGTAAAATAACCAGCCGGGCGTGAGAATTAACGCGATCAGGGCGATTGCCGCTGCTTGAATCCAGAGCATCTCGGCTACACTATCTCAGGAATCAGACGATGGCGGAACCAGTCGAGTTATTTCGTTACATGCGTTACTTGCGATTGCGCTGGCGGTGGATCGCCGGCAGCAGTGCGGTGGCGCTGGCGATAGCGTGCGGGGTGACGCTGCTGCTGCCCAAGCAGTATACGGCGACGGCGCGGGTGCTGATTGAGCCGCCAGCCGGGACGGATTTGCGTTCGGCGATGGCGATCAGCCCGATCTACCTGGAATCGCTCAAGACGTACGAGCACTTTGCGGCGAGCGACAGCCTGTTCCAGAAGGCACTGGACCGGTTCCAGCTGCACTACCCGCAATCGATCGAAGCGGTGAAGAAGCGCGTGCTGAAAGTCGGGCTGGTGCGGAACACGCGCATCCTGGAGATTTCCGCCACGATGGCGGAGGCGCGCGCGGCGCAGGCGATGGCGCAGTTTGTAGCCGAATCCACGGTGGAGCTGACGCGCTCCGTGATGAACGATGGCGACCGGGACCTGGTGGGTGGCCTGGAAGTGCAGCAGCGCGCGGCGCAGGCGCGGGTGCAGGTGGCGGACGACGCATGGGCGCGAGCGTTGGGTTCCGAGCCGGTCAATCAACTGCAGGCGGAGATGGAGAGCAACGCTGAACTGCGCTCCACGATTCAGAAGGAAGTGGCGAGCGCGGAACTGATGATCGCGGAATCGGCGGAACGGAAGCAGCAGGCAAGCGCAGGCGAATCCGTGGAGATTCAGCGCGAGACGAGCGGCGCACGCGCGCGGCTGGCGGAGATGAACCGGCAGATCCAACAGATCGAGCGCGGCCAATCCGAAAGAGAGCGCGTGCTGGCGGGAAGACTGGCGCACAGGGACACGCTGGAGGCGGAGCGCAAGGCGAGACAGAGTGAACTGGCGGCCTCTGAAACGCGCCTGCGCGATGCGCGGGCCGACTCCGGCTATCGCGGGGAGCGGATGAAGATCATCGATCCGGGGATTGTGCCGCAACAGCCATCTTCGCCGAACCTGATTTTGAATCTGATGGCGGCGATGCTGGTGGGGTTGATCTTACCGGTGATCTATCTGGCGATCGAGATGAACTACCAGGAAGACCGCATCACGGTGCGGCGCACGGCGCTGCCGGCGTACCTGACGAGAGATGAGTAGCGCCGCGCTGAGCCGATCGCGGCCTTCACTGGCGCTGATTGTGGGCTTTGGCGCGTGGGCCGCGGCCATTGCAGTCGCACCCACGTTCACCACCAAGGCGCTACTGGCGGCGCCGGCGCTCGCGCTGCCGCTGGCGGGATGGTGCCTGGCCGCTCCGGCACGCTGGATCACGCTGTTCCTGGCCACGGCATTGTTGCTGCCGCCGCTGCCGGTCGCGATCGGCGATTCGGGTCCGCACCTATGCCTGATCTTCGCCGCGCTGGGCGTATGGGCCGGCGCACTGCAGGCGCGGGAATTGAGAGTAGCGATGAACGGCGTGGGATGGCCGTTGCTGCTGTTGACCTGCGTGATGGTGATGAGCGTCGGCCTGGCGGCGATTTACTCGGGGCCAGAGATCGCAGCGGGCAGCATGGCGCGCGCGGGGCTTTTTGGCGTGGGCGTATACCTGTTCTTCTTTGCGGCCGGAACGCCGGAGCACAGGCTGCTCTCACTAGGCAGGCTCTACGCATTCGCGGTGGCGGCGGCGCTGTTCGCGTGCGTGGATTTCTACTTTCAGTTTCCCGCTCCGGCCGGTTACGGGCCGCAATTCGTGTGGATGGATTCGGGGGTCTTCCGGCGCGCTCAGGGCCTTTTTTACGAAGCCAGCACGCTGGGGAATTTCTGCGTGTTCTTCCTGGTGATGATCGCGGTGGCGCTGACGCGCCCGCGCACGGAAGTCCCGGTGAGCCGCACCGCGCTGCTTGCCGGCGGCCCTGTCTTCTTTGCGGCGATGGTGATGTCTTATTCGCGGGCATCGGCAGTCGGGCTTGCGGTGGCGCTGGGAGTGCTGGTGTGGTGGCATCGGAGCCGGTTGCGGCTGGGGCGCACATTGTTGTGGTCCGGCGGCACCGCGGCATCCCTGGCGCTGCTGGTTTGGAAGATCTTCCCGGACTTCGCCGCGATGTACTGGCTGCGACTGGCGCGCTCGGCGGAGTTCGTGGCCTCTGGCACGGAGAGCGTGCTGTCCGGCCGGGTGGAGAGTTGGCGGACGCTGGTGGCGTGGATCGGCGCGAATCCGCTGCAGGTGCTGGTGGGCATCGGCTACAAGACGCTGCCTTACTCCGAGCATCTGGGCACGCCATTGGTTGCCGATAATATGTACCTCAGCCTGCTGGTGGAGACAGGGGTGCCCGGTCTGGGAGCGCTGCTGTGGTTGAACTGGGCGATTCTGCGGGAGGCGGCGCGGGCGGCGCGCTCGCTCCATTCGACGCGCGCGTTCTGCGGGCTGTGGATGCTGTGTTTCTGGTCTGGTGAAATTGTGCAGATGACGTCTGGCGATCTGCTGACATACTGGCGCGTGCTGCCGGTTTATTTCTTCGTACTGGCACTGGCGGTGCGCGGATGAAGGTGCTGGCGCTGGATCAGTTCAGCGACCCGGGCGGCGCGCAACAGGTGCTAGTGGAACTTCTGCCCGCGATCGCGGCGCGAGGCTGGCAGGCGACGATTGGCCTGCCGGGCAGGGGCGAACTCTTTGGCCGCGTGCGGCAGTTGGGATTCGAAACGGCGCGTGTGGCTTGTGGGCCCTACCGCTCCGGGGAAAAATCGGCGGGCGACTTGTTCCGCTTCGCGATGGATGTGCCGCGACTGGCTGCGCAAGTTCGGCGGCTGGGCGCGGACGCGGATCTGATTTACGTCAACGGACCGCGCCTGCTACCGGGCGTGGCGCTCTCCGGAGTAAAGGCGCCGGTGTTATTCCACGCACACAGTTATCTGCCACCGGGCAGGACACGGGATCTGGCGGGCCGAGCCTTGCGAAACATGGATGCATCGGTGGTGGCGGCGTGTGAATTCGTAGCTGCGCCGTGGCGGGAGTGGGTGCCGGCTGAACGCGTGCAGGTGATCTACAACGGAGTCGCGGGGCCAGAGGCTCCGGTGTGGCGAGGGATCGGGCGCACGATCGGGCGCACGATCGGCTGCATCGGGAGGATCGCGCCGGAGAAGGGACAGGTGGAATTTGTGCATGCCGCGCAGTTGATCCTGCCTTCGCTGCCGGACGCGCGATTCGTGATCCACGGCGCCGCGCTGTTCGCGGAGGCTGCGGCGCTGCGCTATGCGGAAGAGGTGCGCGCGCTGGCGGACGGACTGCCGGTGGAATTCGCGGGGTGGGCGGCGGATGTCAATGCGGCGCTGGCGGGGCTGGATCTGCTGCTGGCGCCGTGCATGGGCCAGGAGGCCACGACGCGTGTGATCCTGGAGGCCTTCGCCGCGGGAGTGCCGGTGATCGCGTTCCCCTCGGGCGGCATTCCGGAGGTGCTCGAAGATGGCCGCACCGGGTGGCTGGCCGGCTCCATCGAGGAGATGGCAGGAATTGCGGTGGAGGTACTGCGCAACCCGGAGCGCGCAGCGGAGGTCTCCGCCGTCGCGAGAAGAGAGTGGGAGTTGCGGTTTACCAGGCACCGCTTCCAGGAGCAGGTGCTCGATTGCATGGAACAGAGTTCCCGTTGCGCCGCGCCGCACGCCTCGCAACGCCGGGTTGCGCGCGCGGTGTAGCCACGCCCGCGATCAGTGGGTGCGCCGCCACCAGCGGATGCCAGAGCGCAGTGTCGCGAACAGCGCCGCTGCATGGTGCCAGGCTCGCCGCAGGGTGTGGAGCGCCCACCGCACTCGCCACTGCAGCCACGTGCGCCAGCGGTCTTTGCGCGGGACGAACGAGTCTCCCGCGGCAGTGGGCAAAGTGCGGGGGAAGAGGCGGCGCAGCGCGATCGCCCAGGCATCGCGGCGCGATTCGACGAGGCAGAGGTGCAGCCACAGCTCGTCTTTATTGGCGTGAAACGCCTGCGTGGCGGGGGAGGCGGAGAACTCTTCGAACCAGAGCTTCAAGCGGGCCGGAAGCACCGATGCCTCCTGTTCCACCGCGGGCGGAAGATCGCCGCCGAACCAGTTGTGCGCAAGTTGAAAGGCGAGCAGTTCGAGGCGGCGGAGAGCGGGCGGATGCAAGCGGAGCCACTCCGACCAAAAGGCATCGTCGCCGGCGCGCGCGTGCAGCATCGCCGCAATTTCGTAGACGTGGAAGACGCGCACGCTGCCGTGCAGAACGTGCTTCAACACGTGCAAGGCGGCATACGCCACCATATCGGCGGGGTGGAGCGCGGGCAGGTGCGTGCCGGCGAGAGGCCTGGGGGCGCGCCGGCCCCAGAAGTGTTCGACGCCGGGTGCCGATATACGATCCAAGCGCTGGTTCCAGAACTGGAAGTGCAATTCGACCGGCAGCGGAATTTCGGGATCGAAGAAATCGCCGCGCCACTGCCAGCCGGTCTTGCGGGCGAGGGCGGGCAGATGGTCCGTGGGCAGCTTTTCGGTTCCGGGCAGCGCTTCGTAACCGCGTTCGAGCAGGAACTGGCGCGCGGCGAAGGCGTGGTCGCGGGGCAGCCACAGATCCAGATCGTACTGCACGCGCGAGAACGAGCTAGAGCCAAACACACCGCCGTGCGTGATGCCTTTCAAGAGGAGGAAGTCAATGCCGGCTTCGGCGAACCAAGCGGCCAAGTCGCGGTACGTCTGTTCGATGTGGCGCAGGCGGACGAGGTTCTTTTCGGCATCGGAATCCACGCGGCAACGGACGGGTTCGGGCATGCGCTCGCGGACGGCGGCGCGCAGGGCGAGCGTGCATCGTTCACGATCGGCATAGTCTAAGGCCTGCTGCCATTGGGCCGCGGAGAGTGCGGCGCAGAGTTCGGGGCGGGGGTCGGAGAGATGCAGGGCTGCGAGCACAGCGGCGGCATGGACCGGAAGGCGGGCGCAATCCGGCCACGGATTCGGCGGCTCCGAATGGCATGGCTTCACTCGGGACTGGGTAGGTAGAGGGAGCATACGCATTTGCGGCAAATCGGATTTTCAGAAACCTGCAGGCCCTCGCGGAAGGCCACGGCTGCGGGCGAATTGAGCACCTCTCCCAGCGACCTGCCCGACGCATTGCCGAGCGGGGGATGGAAGAAGCAGGGGCGGACGTCGCCATTCTGCTCCAGCACGGCGGAGACCCACGGCGCATTGCAGCGCGGCGCGGTGTGCGGTTCGAGGCCATGGTGGGCGCGGAAGTGAGCGGCGATGCGGCGCAGCTTGGCGGGCGATTCGAGGACGAAGCCATCTTCGGGAAGGCCGGCTATCAGCGCTTCGAGTTCCGTTTCCAGGGCCGCGAGTTGGGGCATCACGGACGATTGCTTTGCCTCGCTCCACGGAGTGGGCCGGTGAAAGGCGGCGGAACTCAGGTCTGCGGCGAGAAAGGAGATGGAGCGCAGGCCGAGCGAGCGCGCGGCTTCCACTGTCTCGCGGAGGTGGGTTGCATTTCGCGATTGCACGGTGCAGCGGGCGGAGACGGCGAACTCCGGCGAAGCGCGGTGGAGCGCGCGCACGCCCTCGGCCAAGAGTGCGAAGGCGCCGGGGACGCCACGGATCTCATCGTGAACGGCGGCGGGGCCATCGAGCGAGACGATGACGTCATCGGCATCGGCGGCAAGCCGCGGGGCATATCGAGCGAGCAGCAGGCCGCTCGTGAGAATGGTGGTGCGAATGGAGAGAGCGCGCAGCATGCGGGAGAGGCGGAACAGATCCGAGTGCATCAGCGGCTCGCCGCCGGTGAATACGGCCCACTTCACACCGAGTCGCTGAATGGCCTCGAGGTGGCGCTGCAATTCCGCGGCGGAGAGTTCAGTGGAATCGGTGACCTTCCAGATATCGCACATCAGACAGCGGCAGTTGCAGCGCCCGTGCGGCTGGAGCACCAGCACCGGCAGGCGTTCCACGGTGGAGTTCATGAGAGCACCAGCTTGCCGGCGAGGCGGAAGTCGCGGCCCAGATGGCTTTGCGCGGCCTGTTTGAGGGAGCGAACGTCGGCATCGACCAGCACGGGCGAGCGTCCCTCGACATGGAGTTCCTGCAAGCCGCGGCACTGGGAAGGCGGGAGCTGGCGCGCGAGTTCGGGAGAGATCAAGCGAATCCTGCCGCGATTCACCACGAGCGCCACGGAGCCCTGGAGGAGAGCGCCGGACGGGTCGGATCGAGCGGAGCGGATGGCAATCCAATCTGTGGTGGGCGGCAGGCGCAGGATGCGCTGCGCAGCGGTGGTCACCATTTCGAGCAGGCTGGGAGCGGGCACGTATTCGCTCGCCACGGCGAGCTCATCGAGCAGATCCACGGGCGCGCTGAGCGCAGAATCGGTCGCGAGTGCGATGGGGATACCTGAGCGCAGGACGGTGCGAGAGAGAGTGCGGCCGAGCATTTTCAGATTGGATGTGGGGCACCAGATGAGCGACGCGCGGCGCAACCGCAGCAGAGCCAGATCGCTGGCAGAGAGGGCGACGCCGTGCACGAGGGCGGTGCGATCATCGAGGCCGCCGAGGGAATCGAGGGTGGCCAGTTCGCGCCGGGCGGCGGCGTTGGTGCCTTCCCCGCAGTGGATGACGAAGGGCTCGCCGGCGCGGCGGGCGTGGAAGCGGACGGCCAGGTGCGGCTCAAAGGCGAGCGAGTGGGCCCAGCCGAAACGGCGCACCACGCGGACCGGGAACTCGGCGCCGAACACCTTCGCTTCATAGGGATTGTGGTGGCAGACGGTAGTGACGCCGCTGAGCAGGTTCTTGAGGGCGCCCCACAGCAGGCGCACGGGCTTGGGCACCCGCAGGTGTTCGCGGATGGGGCTGACATCGGGGCGGTAGATATCGCGGGCCCACTCGGTGGCGCTCGGATAGACGCCATCGCCGAGACGAGGGAAGAGATTGAACTCGAGGTGATCGTGCGCGTTGATGAGGCCGGGCAGCACGGTGTGACCGTCGAGATCGAGCTTCATGCGCGGGTCCAGTGAGAGAGCAGCACGGCGGGGGTGGCGCTCGCTTCGGCGAAGAGTTCGGGGCGTCCCGCCGCGAGGAACAAGCGTCGCTCCGGTTCGGCGATGGTGCCGGGCTCCGAGCGGAGCAGCGTGAGAGCGGGCGCGGCCTCTGCGATCTGCGCGAGCGTATACGGGTAGTGCTCGAGTTCGTAGACGCGGTCTTCGTGGCGGAACGTTCTGCGCCAGCCACGGGCAACGGCGGCGGGATGAAAGTCGGTGAGCAGGAGCGAGCCGCCCGGACGCAGCACGCGGGTGAACTCGCGCAGGGCCGCGGCACGGTTTGGGACATGGCCGAGGGTGAGGGAGCAGAGCAGCAGATCGGCGGATCGAGCGGCAACGGGAAGAGCGGCCGCATCGGCCACGGCGAGTCTGCCGCGGAGGCCTGGCTTGCTCGCGGCGACGGCCAGCATGCGCGGCGAGACATCGAAGCCGAGGGCTCCGACGCGAGCGGTCCAACGGCCGGTGCCGCAGCCGACATCGAGCGCGCGTCCGGCGGTGAGCGTGCCGATCCACGGCAGGAGCAGACGCTGTTCGAGAGCGACCACGGGCGATGGAGTGGCGTCCCAGGTATCCGCCCAGAGGGCATAGCCGGCGGCGGCCGAAACCAGGACCGGCGCGCTCATCAGAGGCTCTCCAGACGCGGTTCGCGCAGGCGCACGAGCTTCTGCGCGAGGCGCAACTCGGCGGGGAAGCCGTAGGCACCGAGGGCGTAGCGCCAACTGCTGAGGGTTTGGAGCATGGCGCGTCCCCACGGGGGCAGGCGCATATCCTGCGTGGTGGGCCAGCGCGAGTTGATGACGGTTTCGAAATCGCGAATCTGGCGTCGCACGTGCGCGGGGAGCCAGGGCAGATCGGGATCGGTGCGGATCAGCAGCTTGTACCATTGATCGAGCACCCACTCATCGGGCGTGCGCGGGAACTCGACTTCCACGCCGCCGAAGGCGCCGTTGCGCTGGGGAGTGGGCACATACGTTTGCACGACGATTTCCACATCGGGGTTGGCCTGTTTGATGCGGCGCGCGAAGGCGATGTTCTCGGTGACGTCCCGGCCCGCGTTTTCGGGATTGCCGAAGATGAGAGAGTACTCGGGCACGATGCCGAAGGAGCGGATACGGCGCGCGAGTTCGATGGACTGCTCCGCGGTGAGTTGCTTCTTCATCTCGCGGAGCGCGGCGTTGGAACCGGACTCCACGCCGAAGAAGATCATGGTGCATCCGGCCGCGCGGAGTTTGCGCAGCGTGTCATCCGAGTAGCCGAGCACGATATCCACGCGCGCTTCGCACCACCATCGCAGGTTGAAGCGGCCGATGCGTTCGGCGAGTTCGACGGCGTGCTCCTCGCGGAGGAAGAAGTTGTTGTCGTAGAACTGCACCGCGTTGATGCCGTACTGCTGCTGGAGGTGGCCGAGGATGGCTTCGGTGCGAGCGGGCGACTCCAACTTTTCGCGATCGTAGACCGGGACCACGCCGCAGAAGTTACAGCGGAAGGGGCAGCCAACGCTGGCCTGATGCACGGCGGTGCGCGAACCCAGGAAGGTCCGCGCGATGTATTTGGATGCGTCGAGGCGGTGATACGGCAACCAGGGGAAGTCATCCGGCGATTTCAAGGGACGCTCGGGGGTGTAGACGTGGAAGCCGAAGGGATCTTTGTAGGCGAGGCCGCGAATGCGGGAGACGTCGCGCCCGCCGCGGAGGGCTTCGATGAGTTCGATGAGAGTGTCTTCGCCCTGACCTTTGACGACGTAGTCCACATACTTCGCGTTCAACGAAGCCTCGGTGTAGAGGGAAGCGAAGTAGCCGCCCCAGACGATGGGCACGCGCGGGTGGCGTTCGCGGAAGGCGCGGCAGACGGGGGATCGCGGCGCGCAATTGCGGACCGGGCATGACGGAGACGCCGAGCATCTCGATCTTGCCCCGCAGCGCGAGGGCTTCGATGGTGGCGAGCGGATCGGGATCGACATTGCCATCGACGATCTCGTACTCTTCGCGGCCTTCGAGCATGGCGGCGAGGTGGAGCACGGAGAGCGGCATGCGCCGGTTCTTGGGGCGGGTGCTGCGGGGATGAAAGAGAACGATCACGATGCGAACCTGCCACAGATCATCCAGAATCGCGAAGGCGGGCGGGCGCCCTTCCAGCGCGCTTTCCAGGGGCGCATGGCCCATTGCCAGCCATACCAGGGCTTGTGAATCTGCCAGGAAATCTCCAGCGCGGAGCCCAGTTCCGCCAGCATCTCTTCATCGAAGAACTCGATGCTCGGGAGCGCGTCGGAAGCGAAACCGTAACTGGCCTGGAAATACTGGTGGCGTTCACGGCGCATGGCCTCGCCGTGCTCGCGAAGGCGGTAGATGGGGGAATCGACGATGACGAAGCTGCCGCCGGGAGCGAGGCAGCGGCGGATTTCGGAGAGGGTCACCGTGTAGTTGGTGGAGTAGTGAATCGACGCGTTGAAGATGGCCAGGTCCACGCTGCCGGAGGCGAAGGGCAGCGCATCGAACTCGGCATTCACGCGGGGGAAGGGCGCGCTCGCCTGGTAGTGCCGCCCGGCGGCGAGGCCATCGAGGGGATCGCCGAGGATATCGATCGCGACAGGGTGATGGCCGCGCAGGGCCATCCGGTACGAAAGCCAGCAATTGCCCGCGCCGAGATCGGCGATGCGCAGGGGACGGCCGAACTTCCGTTCGATCTCGGGGAGGACGTGCCGCTCGAGGTAGCGGAAGCTCCGGGCGCGCATGGTCCACTGGTCTTGGAGGCGCCCCGTGATGTCGCGGTAGGGCAGGGCGAGATAGTAGTCGCGGTCTTCGGAGCCGCGGCCTTCGGAGTGGCGGATGCGGATGTAGTCGGAGAGAAAGCGGCGGCGGGTTTCGGCGATCATGCTCACTCCCTCACCAGGATCAGCAGGCGGTGATCGGCAAGCCCGCGCAGCAGCGGGAGGCGCGCGAGGACGCGGTCCACGGCGTTGCAGGCGCGCACGAAGAATGGGGGCAGGCTCACGTATGAAGGCGGCACGAGCAGGCCGATGCCGGTCCAGCGCTCGCAACGGAAGCCGGGGGCGAAGGCGGCGCGCCATTCCCGGACCGAGCGGTAGTGCACCGCGACTCCGAGCGAAGAGACTACCGAGGGCCGCGAGACGCGGCGCAGCGCCTTGCCGAACTGGAGGCGGGCTGAATAGTGGAGCACTTCCCAGAGGCAGAAGCTGCCGATCACACAGATGGCGAGGCGGGCGCCGGGGCGGAGCGCGGCGGCAAGCGAAGCGGCAACGTCGCGAAGTTCCCCGACGCAATTCAGCGCGCCGAAATTAGAGACCGCGCCATCATAGGTGGCGATCCCGGGCGACAGCAGTTCGGCGCGCACCAACTCTGTAGTGAAACCACCGCGCGCGGCGGCATGGCGGAGCATTTCGCCCGACGCATCGGTGGCGTGGACGCGCAGGCCGCGGGAAGCGAAATGCGCGGCGTCTTCGCCGGTGCCGCAACCGATATCGAGCAGCGCCTCACCGGAGTGGAACAGGGGATCGATGCAGTCCCAGACCTGTTCGCGCTGCGCGCGACCGATGGGCGCATGGGTCCACAGGGCATCGTAGCGGGCGGCGAGGGAATCGAAGGCGGCGTGGGCGCTCACGCTTCCACCTCGCTCGAAGCTTCGGCCAGCAGGGCGCGCGCGGAGGTTTCCTGTTCCGCGGTCTGGCTGCGCAGCAACTGGTCCGCCGCCTGATAGTAGCGGCGCGAATGGCGGCCGCGGATCTGAATGTCGCGATCGGTCACGCCGCGCCACTCGCCGAGGGAAATGAGTTTGGGCGCCACCTGTTCGTAGTACGGCGTGCCTTTGATCGGATAGGAGACGGTGGTCAGGAAGACATCGGGCCGGCAGGCTTTGACGTGTTGGTGGGTGGCCTCGATATCCGAAAGCTCCTCGCCTTCGTAGCCCCACATGAAGAACATCCCCGTCTGAATGCCGTGATGCTTGAGTTGCTCCACGGCGGTGCGAACCTCCTGCACGGTGACGCCGCGATCCATCGCGTCGAGGATCCGCTGCGAACCGCTCTCGGAGCCGATCCAGACGCGGAAGCAGCCCAACTCGGCCAGTACGCCGGCGACGCGCGAGGTCATGCGGTCCGCGCGCGTGATGCACTCAAAGGGAAGGCGGAGGCCGCGGCGCTTCATCTCGGCGGCGAAGCGTTCCAGCCAGCCGTGATGGATGGTGAAGACGTCATCGGCGAGCCAGAGCATATCGGGCTGGTAGCGCTGCCGGATCCACTCGATCTCATCCACCACACCGAGCGGCGAGCGGCGCCGGTGGCTCTTGCCGAAGGTGGAGTGGCTGCACCAGCGGCAGTGATACGGACAGCCGCGCGCGGTGATGAGAGAGACCGAACCGGTGCCGTGGCGTTCGCGCCAGGCGCGCAGATATTGGGGGATATCGATGCGCTCGCGGTCCGGCCACGGCTGCGCATCGAGGTCTTCAAGTTGGGCTGCCGGCCCGGTATTCACCACCTGGCCCGCCTCCGCGCGGAACCAGACTCCGGGGACGCGCTCCGGGGGAACAGCGTGCAGCAGCGCCTCCAGGGCCAACTCCCCTTCGCCGGATACGACCACCGCGGCTCCGGCCGCGAGATACTCAGCGGGATAATTCGAGGGCTCGGGTCCGCCGGCGATCACGCGCCAGCCACAGGCGGCCGCGCGCTCGATGATGGCGAGCGCATGCGGGCGCGTAGTCAGGTTGACGTAAATCCCCAGGGTGGCGGGCGGACCTTGCTCCAGCATGCGAAGCAGCCCGTCGCGGGTGCGGAACGTAGAATCGTAGATCTCCACATCGAAGCCTTTGGCGCGGAGAAACGACGAGAGGTACAGAATGCCCAACGGCGCGTAGGGCTTCATGATCTGAAGCTCCTTGGGGTCCTGTTCCAGAAAGTAGGCGTGGGTCAGCAGGAGATCCATAAAGGCACCTTGCGCGCACAGGTCTCGCGCAACGCGCGGACGGTCTCCCACGCAGCGGCGGCGGCGGGTTCTTCACGGACTTCAGCATGTAGCGCATCGGCCAGGGCACGGTAGAACTCCGTGGTGAAGGCGCCCTGGAACATCATGTCCAGATCGTCGCTGTCCGACCAGTTTTCTTTCGGCCCCAACTGACTGGAGACCATGCGATGGAACGCGGTACCGGGGAGCGGGTAGGAGACCGAGACGCCGATATCGTCCGGGGCGGTTTCGCGCACGAGCGCGATGGTCTTTTCGATTTCGGTCCAGGTCTCGCCGGGGTAGCCGAACTGGAGGAAGTAGCAGGCGCGCACGGCGTGGCGGCGCAGGTTCTCGCGGGCGTCGAAGACCTGCCACAGGCGGGTCCCCTTATCCATCGCGTCCAATACGTGCTGCGCGCCGGATTCCACGCCCATCCACACTTCGGTGCATCCCGCGTGGCCGAGATCTTCCACGGTGGGGCGCGTCATGAGGTCGCAGCGCGATTGCATCTTGAACGGGATCGCGGCGCCGGCGTCTGCCACGGCGAGCATGAATTCATGCGTCCATTGCTGGGAGAGCGCGAAGATGTCGTCGGCAAACCAGAGGTGATCGGGCTGGAAGCGGGTCTTCACTTCGAGCATCTCCTGGGCTACCAGGCGGGCGCTGCGGCAGCGGTAGTTGTCTCCCCAGATCGGCTTGGCGCACCAGTTGCACTGGTAGGGGCAGCCGCGACTCGTCACCATGTTCATGGAGAAATAGCCGTGCGCGCCGAGCCAGGCTTTGCGATAGGGCGCGGCGTCCAGCAGATCCCACGCGGGCATGGGCAGCGCATTGAGATCGCGGATGGGCGCGCGCGGCGGGGTGTGGCGGAGGGAGCCGGAGACCGCGTCCAGGAAGGCGATGCCACGGATGTTTTCCAGACCCTCGCGCGCGCCGAGCAGCAGGCGGCACACCTCCACGATGGATTCTTCGACTTCGCCCAGCATCACGCAATCGAAGCCCGCGTGCAGGTACTCCGCGGGGCGATCGCTGGAGTCCGAGCCGTTCACAATCACAGGCACGCCCGTGGCGGCAGCGGCATTCGCCATCCACGATGCCAGCTCGCGATTCCGCAGCAGGCACATCTTGGTGAGGAAGTTGAAATTGTCTTCGCAGACGGCGACGAGGCGGGGCTTGTGCTGCTCCAGAGCCTTGAGAAATCCCTGTTCCGGCGCTTCCAGGGTGGGGTCGAAGAGGGCGACGCGGTACCCCTGGAGCCGCAGGCACGCCGCCGCCAGCAGGGTTTGGAGGGGCGCGTAGGGCTGCATCTTGCGCACCTGTTTGCGATCGTTAAAGATGTGATTGGAGTGCGTGAGCAGTACGTCAACCATGAGTCACCATCAGCGGGTCACCATCAGCACGTCACGGGTTCCGCTGAGAGCAGTTGGGCATCCACTTTGGGCTTGGGCTGCGTCAGGATTTTGAGCGCGCCTTTCTTCAGCCACAGATCGACGGGGAAACTGTACACGTGATGGTCCAGGCGCCAACGTGCGGGACCGCTGAGCAGATTGAAGAGCACGCGATTGAGGGCGGCGACGCGGTACTTGCCGATGGGCACGCGGTGGAACGCGACGCGCATATACTCGCGCATATTCTGTACGCGCTCGTGCTCGCGCCCCTTCAACCACGGCAGGACGGTGTAGCGCGGGAAGAAATCGGCCCAACCCTCCAGGGTCTTCGGCACTTCGATTCCCAGTTCGAAGGCGCGCTTCATGATGGGCGAGCCCGGATATGGCGTAAAGATATTCGTCCAGAACTCCGCTCCGGGATATCTGCGGCAGATATTCATCATGAGTTGCACGGATTGGCGGCGGTCCTTCTCGGTCTCGCCCGGGTAGCCGAAGATCAGATTGAAGCTGGGGCGAATGTCCGCGGCGGTCAGTTTTTCGGCGGCCTGGTAGATGCAATCGAGGTCCTGAAAATCCTTGTTCATCAGGTGCATCATGCGGGGCGACCCGGTATCGGCGCCTTGCGAAACCTGCGTCAGGCCGGCGCGGCGGAGTAGTTTGAGCTCTTCCACGCTGAGCCGGGTCACCAGGTTGGTGGAGGCCTGAATGCTCCAGTTGAAGGCCACCCCGCGGCGGACGAGGCCCTCGGCGATCCCCACGGCGCGTTCGCGATCGATCAGGAAATTGTCATCGACGATCCAGAGCAGTTCCAGGTTGTAGCGGCTCACCAGAGCCGTGGTTTCTTCGACTACCTGGCCCGGTTCCAGGGCATTCCACTTGCGGCCGTAGACGCCATCGTTAGTGCAGTAGCCGCAATTGTAGGGGCACGCCAGGCTCGAGGTGTACATCGCCCAGCGGCGTCCGCAGACTCGCTGGTACGCGTCGAAATCGGCCAGATGGTAGGCTTTCGGCGGCATCTCCGCGAGCGGCCGGAGGGCACGCGGCGAGTTGAAGGTGAGGTGTCCGTCCTGCTTGAAGCCAACGCCAGCGATGCCGCGCAGAGATTCGCCCGCTTCGAGGTGGCGCACCACTTCGAGCAGCGAATCTTCGCCCTGCCCCACCACCACGACGTCCACATATTCGGCCGCAAGGGTCTGATCCGGAAGCAGCGAAGGATGCCAGCCGCCGAGCACCACCGGTAGATCCGGATACATGGCCTTCACGTCGCGCGCCATCTGCGCGGTCTCGCGGATCATCGGACCGGTGACGAGGGAGACGCACAGACACAGCGCGTCCGCCACTTCTTCCAACACGCGTTTGCGGAATTGCGGCGTGATGGTGGAATCGATGATCTTGACCTCATACCCCGCGCGCAATAGGGGCGTGGAGACCGCCAGAATTCCCAATGGCGCCGTCGCTTCCTGACTGGAAAACGCAGGGAAAAAGAATACGATTTTCTTGGGTTTCGCTCGCGCCATATGTTCCCTTTCGGTAATTCTCACACGCGCCGCGTCCGCGCCTGCCATGGCGACGTATGCAGGATGTAAAAACTATGTAAATACGGCGGTTCGCGGCTTGCAGTGCAGTGCCACGGGGAGTTTCGCGGGGAAGGCATAGCCGGAACCGGAGCGCCATTCCGGCTCTTCGCACAACGCAACCTCGGGGAATTCGCGCAACAGGGCGCGCGTGGCCACGATCACGATCATGCGGATCAAAGCGGTGCCGATGCAGGAGTTTCTGCCCGCGCCGAGGGCAAGTTGTCCGCTGACGCGGCGGGTGACATCGAGGCGGTCCGGCGCGGCAAACTGGGCGGGATCGCGATTGGCCGAGCCCAGCAGGAGCATGATGCGCTGACCCTTTTCGAGGTGCAGGCCAGCGAGCGAGACGGGCTCGCGGGCATGGCGCCAAATGCGGCGGACGATGCCGGCGTAGCGAAGCAGTTCGTCGACAGCGGAGGGCCACAGGTCCGGATTGGCGCGCAGTCTCTGCGCCTCGGCGGGATGCCGCAGGAGGGCGAGCCAAATGCTGGCAAGCAGGCGCGGCGTGGTCTGGGAGATGGCGATGAAGGTGGGCTCGCCCATGGGCATGGGGCCGCCCGCGAGCAGGCGCTCGAGTTCGGCAGTAGCGGCGGCGGCGCGTGGGCGCAGGGGAGACTCGTCCGGCGCTCCGGTGGCGGCGAAGACTTCTTCCCCGAGTTGCGCGAGTTGTTGCCGCGCCGAGGGATCGGCCTGCACGACGTAGAACGCGAATTCACGGCACCAGGGCAGGGCGAAAGCCGTCAGCAGGTCGACCGCGGAATCTGGCGGCAGGCTTTGGAGCAGGCTGCCGGCGAGGGGCTCCATCCGCGCCTGACAGCGGGCTACCAGTTCCGCCGAGAGCGCCTCTTGCGAGGGCGCGCGGAGTTGCAGGCGGCCGGCGTCATCGCGGATTGCAGGCTGATCCCCGGCGCTGGTCGCACCGGGCCACAGGTGGGGATCGCGCAGCGCAGCCACGACATCGCAATAGCGGCTGAGGACCCAGGCATGGTGGGATGCATCGAAGTAGGGAGCTTGCGGCGCGGGATGCATGTCTGTCTATGTTGCCCGTTTTCGCCATGGCAGAGCGACGGCGCGCGTGAGATTTTGCATCTGTAACGGGCAGGGCGGGTGAGGATGGGGAAGATGTCCGCGCGGGTCCAACCAAACTTCTTCGTCGTCGGCGCAGGCAAAGCCGGCACCACTTCGCTGCACGGGTATCTCGCCCAGCATCCGCAGATCTACATGAGCCCGGTGAAGGAGCCGTGCTACTTCGCGGCGGAGATTCGAGCGGAGAAGCTGAGCGCCGCGGTGCAGCGGCACGTGCGATTGCAGTCGCGTTCGCTCGCGGCGGTGCTGGACGATGGCGGGGAGGTCTCTTCGACAGGCTGGCTCGCCGCCGACTGGGAGCAATACCTGAGGCTGTTTCAGCACGTGAAGCACGAGACCGCGATCGGCGAAGCCTCGGCGATCTACCTGTGGTCTGAGAGCGCGCCCGCCCGAATCCGCGCGGCGGCGCCCGCGGCGAAGATCGTGATGATCTTGCGCGACCCGGCGGAGAGGGCATACTCGCAGTACCTCCACCAGGTCTCGGTCGGACTGACAGGCGCGACGTTTCGCGAACACATTCAGACCTGTTTGACGGCGCGGCGGGAGGCCTTTGGCATTCACCACCCGTTTCTGGAAGCCGGCCTCTACTACGAGCAGGTCAAGCGCTATCTGGAGATTTTTCCTCGCGAGCAGGTGCGCATCTACTGGTACGAAGAGGCCTGGAAAGATCCGGCGGAGATGCTCCGCGATCTGTTTGAATTTCTGGATGTGTCACCGGAGTTTCAGCCGGACTTCTCTCACCGCAGCCTGGTGCGGCGCGCGCCGCGATACCGGACGCTGCACTTTGTGCTCAAGAGACTGGCGCTCTGGTATCCGTTGCGCAGGCTGATCCCGGAGGGCTTACATCCGCGACTGAAAGCGTTCGCGTTCCAGCAGGGCCGCTCCCTGGCGATGGAGGCTGCCGACCGCCGAGTGCTATTGGATTATTACCGCGACGACATCGGCAAGCTCGCGAGACTGCTGAATCGCGATCTCAGCGAGTGGCTGAAATCAGCTGGGGCGCGGTGAGTTGGGCCAGGCACTGCAGCGCGCCCTCGAGGCTGCTGTAGCGCAGGCGCAAGGTGGGCAGGGTGAGCAAGCGGGCGATGGAGCGTTCGTGCATGGCGTCCACTTCCGCGCCGTAGGAGGGAATGTCCGCCAGCATGCGATCCAGCAGCGCCTGGGATGGGACGGGCTGCATGGCGGCCCCGGCGGACTCATTGCGGTCCAGCAGTACGACGTGGGTCAAGGTGGTGCTGGCCGCGGCGTGCACGTGGGTCAACTCCCGGACCGGGACTTCGATGGCCATTTTTCCGTTGGGGCGGAGACGCGAGGCGAACGGTTCCAACTCGGGGAAGAGTCGCGGCGCGTCGGGACGAAACCGCACCTGCCGGTGGCGGCCGATCGCAACGGGCGCGATGGAATCTGGGAGCAGAAATACGGCGTCGTCGGAGAGATACGTCCAGCCTTCGCGAGCGCAGGCGTAGGCGAGCGTGCTCTTGCCCGCTTCGGATGCGCCGCACAAGAGAATGCCGCTGCCGTTACGCGCCACGCAGGCGGCATGCACCGGGACCACGGAGCGCTGCGCCAGCAGCAGGTAGGCGAGCGATTCCACGAAGGACCAGCGCAGCCAGGCATGGTCTTCCGCGGTGCGCTGCGAAATGTAGATCGCGGCCTGCAGGGCGGTGAGATCGAGGGACGCGAAATTATCCGCATCGGAGACCACGCTGCAGAGATGGCCCTGCACGCGATGCCTGGGAACGCCGCACAATACGCCACCCGACTGCGGGACGTCTTGCACCACCACGCGAAACTCGAGCGCGTCACCGGAGTGGAGTTGCTCGGGATAATCGCCCCAGGATTCCGTGGCAGCGTCGAGAACGTGCTGCGAATTGGTACGGATGCGCAGTAGAAAACCGGCCGGGTGGAACGTGCCTTGAAGCGGCAGCGCCACATCGACACCCAGCGGATCGCGGCGTGCGCTCGTGGTTGATTGGGAACTCCTCACAGCCTTTTGGATACCACGCGCCCACCGTTACAGACGTAAATCTCTGGCTGCGACCGCGCCACGCGCGCCACTTCCCGGTATGCTGTGAGCCAGTGCGTACCGCGATCATCCACTATTGGCTCATGGGCCGGCGCGGCGGCGAGAAGGTGCTGGATGCCCTCTGCCGCCTGCTGCCGGAGGCGGATATTTTTACGCTCTTCTGCGACCCGGCGACGCTGAGCAAGGAGGTGCGCCGCCACCGCATCACCACTTCTTATCTCAACCCGCTGCGGCGTGGATACCGGTCTCTGTTGCCGCTGATGCCGATGGCGCTGGAGGGCTTCGACCTTCGCGGCTACGACCTGGTGGTGAGCAGCGAATCGGGGCCGGCCAAGGGCGTAATCACTGCTTCCACGGCGAGGCATATCTGCTATTGCCATACGCCGATGCGTTATCTGTGGGACCTCTACCCGGCTTATCGAAACGAGTGGACGCACTCACGGCTGAAGCGCGCGGCGATGGCGCCGCTGGCGAATTATCTGCGGCTCTGGGACTACTCGACCGCGGCGCGCGTGGACCGCTTCATCGCCAACAGCGGCAACGTGCGCAACCGCATCTGGAAGACCTACCGGCGCGAGAGCGACGTGATTCATCCGCCGGTCGATATCGCGGCATTCACACACCAGCCCTCCGCCGGTTACTACCTGGTGGTTTCCGAACTCGTGGCATATAAGCGGATCGACCTGGCGGTACGCGCGTTCGCGCGCAGCGGGCGCAAATTGATTGTGGCCGGGGACGGGCCGGAGTATCGCAGGCTGCGCGCCATGGCATCGCCCAATGTGGAGTTCGCCGGGCGCGTTTCGGAGGCGCAGTTGCGCGAGTTATTTTCCCGCGCGCGCGCCTTTGTGATGCCGGGGGAAGAGGACTTCGGGATGACTCCGGTGGAGGCGCTCGCCAGCGGCAAGCCCGTGATCGCGTTCGGGCGCGGAGGCGCGCTGGAGACCGTGCCGGCATTCGGCGGCGTCTTCTTCGACGAACTCTCCGAGGACTCGATGCTGGATGCGGTGGAGCGATTGGAAGGCATGGAGCCTTACATTCTGCCCGCGGAGCTGCGCGCGTGGACGGAGCGGTTCTCCGAGGCGGAGTTCGCGCGAAAGATCACGCCGATTCTGCACAGCGAGGACACTGACGGCTTGCGGCAGAGCAGCCCGCTCGTACGACAACTGGGCTGATGCGCTGAGGGCCGCCGCTTAGGCGCGGACCGTCATCGCCTCCG
>CAIRBY010000661.1 GCA_903876865.1 uncultured Acidobacteriia bacterium | reverse complement strand
GTGCGTGCATGGTTGGCAGGCGGAAGGGTTGGCAGGCGGAAGGGTTGGCAGGCGGAAGGGTTGGCAGGCGGAAGGGTTGGCAGGCGGAAGGGTTGGCAGGCGGAAACGCCTGCCCTACTTTGCGCGGCGTTCGATGCGGACGCGGGAGATGCGGTTGCGCTCCATTTCGAGGACGGTGTAGCGGCGGCCTTCATAGGCGACGGCGGCGCCGGGTTGGGGAATCTCGCCGAGGCGGAAGAGGAGGAAGCCGGCGAGGGTTTCGAAGCCCGCGTCGGGGGGGATGAGGATGCCGTATTCGCTTTCGAGATCGCGGATGCGGGTGGCGCCATCGACATCCACGGTGAGGGCTTCGAAGGCGGGGCGGCGGACCTTTTCATCGTGCTCGTCTTCGATGCGGCCGACGATTTGTTCGAGCACGTCTTCGACGGTGAGCATGCCGATGACGGTGCCGAACTCATCGACGACCATGGCGAGGTGGGAACTGCCGTGGCGGAACTCTTCGAGCATCTGGGCGGCGGGCTTGGTTTCGGGGACGAAGGGGACGGGGCGGAGGAGGCGGTGGACGCGGAAGGCCTGGCTGGAGCGGCTGGAGCGAATGGCGCGGCGGCGGTCTTCCCAGACGGGGAGGAGGTCTTTGTAGTGGAGGAGTCCGATGATTTTTTCGGGCGTACCCTCGTAGACGGGCAGGCGGGAGTGCTGCTGCTCGATCATGGTGCGGAGGACCTCATCGAGCGTGGCGTCGCTGGCGATGGAGACGATATCGTTACGGGGCACCATGATTTCGCGGACGGAGACGGAGCCGAGATCGAGGACGCGGTGGATCATGTCCTCTTCGGCTTCGGGGAGGTAGCCGAGTCCGCGACTGCTGGAGACGACGATTTTGAGTTCCTCGGCGGTGTGCACGCCGTGATGGCCTCCACCTTTGAGGTGGAGGGCGTGGGTGATGGCGGCGGAGGAGCGTTCGATGACGACGACGAAGGCGAGGGTGGCGCGGTAGAAGACGAGTAGGGCCGGAGCGGTGAGGGCTGCCATGCGGTCGGCTTTGGAGATGGCGAGATTCTTGGGGACGACTTCGCCGAGCACCACGTGGAAATAGCTGATGCACAGGAAAGAGAGGACGAAGCAGGCGCCGTGAAGGATGCGCGCGGTGAGGGGGGTGGCAAAGGGGTGAAGCCAACCGAGGAGGATCTGGTAGACGGTGTCTTCGCCGGCCCAGCCCAGACCAAGACTGGCGAGGGTGACGCCGACCTGGGTGACGGAGAGGAGGCGTCCGGGATTGGCGAGCAGGTTGAGCGCGGCCTGGGCTCCGGCGTAGCCATCGGCGGCCATCTGGCGGAGGCGGGAATGGCGGACGGAGAGGAGCGAGACCTCGGCCGCGGCGAAGAAGCCGTTGACCGCGATCAGCAGAACCACGAGGAGGAGACGAACGGAAGTATGGTTCACAGGCTCCGCACTAATTTTAGCGGAGTTTCTAACCAAAGGCCCGCGACGGCGTCATTATCAGTAACTGAACTCCGTTACGTAGCTGGGCGCCTCTTAGCAAACCTCTCGGGGGGCGCCCTTTTTTTTATGGCCATCGAGACAAGCTGGCCGGACAGGAGTGGAAATCGCAGTGCGGCTCATCGACCAGAGCGCGCCGGCGGACGAGTCGATCGGAGGCGCGCGCCAGCGCTCGGCAGACGATCAGCGCAGGGAGCAAGCCGAACAGCAGCGGGCAGCGGCGCCACCTGCACCAGTACCCGCTGACATTGACCCTGGGGCGACAACACCATACTATTAGGATGCGATTGTCTCTTTGCATCTCGACCTGCCGTTGAGCGGATCGTGTCAACAGGGAGGACAGAGAAATGGGTGTCTGTTCCAATCGGAGGACTTCCCTGTCCGAGGGGTCTGAGTTCCGCTCTCACTGCCGCGGCACTCTGCGAGTTACCGATCTTCCGGCTGTTCGCAAGGAACAGCGGCGAGTTGCCTTTGCCCCGGAGTTTGCGCTCCTGGTGAACATGCGATACGAATTCGGACAGCCCCAGGCGCACATCATCGGCAGCCCTGGGTTGTCCTGGCCGATACGAGAGGCAGGCCCAATGTGCCTGGACAGACCGACGTAGTGCCTTCCATGAAGCATCGATTCGAATTCCCACGAGTTCTTCCCAGCACGCTGATCCGCTTGATTCTGCTGCTGGCCTTCCCCTGTCCGGGCTTGGCACAGACGGGCGCGGCAGCCTGGGCCTCGGTCGGCGACACCTCGACTCCGCGGCCCGATTACAGCCAGCCGCGGTACTGGATGATCGCGCCGGACAATCCCCATGCTCATCCGGTAGATGTTCTGTTCTTTCACCTGACAACGTTCAAGGATTCAAACTACGTGGATCCGGTTACCGGAGCCACGCTGAGTGCGCCGCTCGATCCGAGCAAGCCGCAAGTCTGGAATCAGACCATTGCCGCCGCGATTCAGGAGAACGGCGTTGCGGCAATGACGAATACCCAAGCGAGCGTATTCGCCGCATCGTGCAATATCTACGCGCCCTTCTACAGACAGGCGGCACTCCCCGAGGTGTTGTGGCCGGATGCGGCCGCCTCCGAGCGAGCGCTGAGCGTGGCCTATTCCGATATCGAGGCCGCGTTCGACTATTACATCGCCAACCTGAACAACGGGCGTCCATTCATTCTGGCCGGCCATAGTCAGGGGTCCAACCTGCTGCTGTGGCTACTGGAACGGCGGATGAGCGACCCCGCGTACCTGGGAAAGATGGTGGCGGCGTACGTCATCGGCTGGGCCGTGACCCGGGATGAACTGAATGCGTACCCTCACCTGGTGATGTGCGATTCCGCGGCCCAAACCGGATGCATCGTCAGCTACAACAGCCAGGGTCCCCGGTCGACGTTTTCGATGTCGCGGCCGGGAGCGGTCAGCGTCAACCCGCTGTTGCTGCATTCGACCACCTCCACGGATCTGGCCGCGAAGTCCGCGAATCTCGGCGCGGTTCTGATGCCGCCCATGGCCGGTGCTCAGACGGAGATCCCGCAACTCACCGGCGCTTATAGTCAGGACGGCGCACTCATCCTCACCGATCCGCCGCTATGGCCAACGCCGGCAACTCAACCTCAGGTTTACCACGTATTCGACTACGCGCTCTTCTACCGAAATCTGGAGCAGAACGCCAAGGACCGGATTGGCGCCTTCCACTCAAGGCGACCTCGGGAGATGTTTCCGCCCGTCCGATAAGCGTCAGGGGGGGGGCATTCGACGTACGGGTCCGGCGGGCGTCTGGCCTCGTTACCGTCAGCAGGATCGATGTGGCATGCGACTTCGGCGCAGGCGACGAAGTCATCATGAGCGTCGCCGTTCGCCTGAGAACCTCGTACGGGCGATTGCCGCCTAGACCGACCTTGAAGTCGCGGCCGTTTACGGAAGCGGGTTGAATGAGACGCCTTTTTTATTCGGACTTGGCACGGGCTATGATTGAGTTTTAGTGCCTTCCTCAATGACTCACACTTTGGGCTCGCGCGTGGTGCGGTACGTCAATCTGGCGATCGCGGTGTTGCTGGTGGCTGCGCTGGCGGCGGTGTACTGGTATGTGTGGCGGGCGCTGCCGGAGCGCGCGGGCACGGTGGAGGCGCCGTTGAGCGCGGCGGCGAGCGTGCGCTTCGATGCGCATGGCGAGCCGCACATCCGCGCGGCGAGTCAGGACGACGCATTTTTCGTGCAGGGGTACGTAACCGCACAGGACCGGCTGTTCCAGATGGACGGGCTGCGGCGGTTGGCGGGCGGGACGCTGGCGGAGATTCTGGGGCCGAAGTTCCTGGAGAGCGACAAAGAGTCGCGGCGGATGCGGATGCGGCGGGTGGCGGAGGATGCGTACGTGACGCTGCCGGAGGCGGACCGGGCGGCGATTGCGGCGTACACGCGCGGGGTGAACGCGTTTCTGAGCACGCACCTGGATACGCTGCCGGTGGAGTTCACACTGCTCGGGTACACGCCGCGTCCGTGGAGCGGAGTGGATAGCCTACTGGTGTGCCTGCATATGTACCGCAGCCTGACCACGACGTGGAAGGACGAACTCATCAAGAACAACATGGCGGCGCGGGGCGACCGGGCGAAGGTGGATTTCCTGTTCCCGGCGTATGGGCTGGTGGACGGCAATCCGGGGTCGAACGGGTGGGTGATCGGGGGCAGCCATACGGCGAGCGGGAAACCGGTGCTTTCCAACGATATGCACCTGGAGTATTCGCTGCCGGCGATCTGGTACATGGCGCACCTGGAGGCGCCGGGGCTGCGCACGGCGGGAGTTGCGCTGCCGGGCGTGCCGGGCATCATGGTGGGGCACAACGAGCGGATCGCGTGGGGCATCACCAACCTGCATTTCGACGCACAGGATCTCTACCTGGAACGGATCGACGAGCGCACGGGGCGGTATCTGTTCCGGGGGCAGGTGGAGCAGGCGCGGGAAGAGCGCGAAGTGATCCGGGTGAAGGGGCAGAAGGCGGAAGAACTGACGGTGCGGGTGACGCGGCACGGTCCGATTTTTCTCTCGGAGGGCAAGGAGCAGTTGGCGCTGCGATGGACGGCGGCGGAACACGGGATGCTGCAGTTCCCGTTCCTCGATATCGACCGGGCGCAGAACTGGCAGGAGTTCACGCGGGCGATTTCACGGCTGCCGGGGCCGGGCTCGAATTTCGTATACGCGGATGTGGACGGGAACATCGGCTACCACGCGGCGGGGAAGCTGCCGGTGCGGCGCAATTACCGCGGGGACCTGCCGGTGGATGGCGCGTCCGGCAATTTCGAATGGGACGGGTACATTCCGTTTGAGGAGCTGCCGAGCGTGTACAATCCGCCGGGCGGAGTGATCGTCACGGCGAATCAGAATCCATTCCCGGAAGGGTTCAAATACGCGGTGAACGGCAACTTTGCGCCGCCCTACCGGTTCCGGCAGATCCGCGCATTGTTGAGCGCGCGGCAGGGGTGGAAGGCGGAGGAGATGCTGACGATTCAGCGGGACGTCTACTCTGGCTTCAGCCACTTCCTGGCGCAACAGATTGTAGCGGCGTATACGGCGCGGGAAGCGCACAACCCGGGGCTGGACGACGCGGTGGCGCTCTTGCGCGGGTGGAACGGGCAGATGAATCAGGCGCTGGCGGCGCCCTTGGTGATCACGCTGGCGTATCAGGATGTGCGGCGGGCGATTGCGGAGAATGCGTCGGCGGCGAACGGGATGGCGTACGAGTTCAACATGGCGCCGGTGGTGGTGGAGCGATTGCTGCGGGAGCGGCCGGCGGGCTGGTTCGCGGATTACGACGAGATGCTGCTCCGGGCGCTGGCGGACGCGGTGGAAGAGGGGCGGCGGATGCAGGGGCGGGACGTGAAGCGGTGGCAGTACGGGGCGTATCTGCGGATCGGGATCAACAATCCGGTGATGCATCAGGTGCCGGTGGTGGGGAAGTACTTCGATATCGGACCGGTAGCGATGAGCGGATCTTCGACGACGGTGAAGCAGACGACGCGGGTGCTGGAGCCTTCGATGCGGATGAACGCGGACCTGGGGGATTGGGAGCGGTCGCAGCTGAACATCACGATTGGGGAATCGGGGCAGGTGCTCTCGAAACACTATCGGGACCAGTGGGAGGATTACTACCACGTGCGCAGCTACCCGATGCAGTTCGGCAGGGTGGAGGCGAAGAGCACGCTAGAGTTCCAGCCTTCGCGATAACGGAATGCGGATGAACTGGCTGCTGATTTTCGTGCCGTTGGCGGCGGGGCTGGAGTGGCTGGCGCCGGAGCATCACACGCTGATCTTCGTGGCGGCGTGCCTGGCGATTGCGCCGCTGGCGGGGTGGCTGGGGCGGGCGACGGAGGAGTTGGCGCGGCACACGGGCGAAGGCGCGGGCGGGCTGTTGAATGCGACGTTCGGCAACGCGGCGGAGTTGATCATCGCGCTGATGGCGCTGCGCAAGGGGCTGTACGAGGTGGTCAAGGCGTCGCTGGCGGGGAGCATCATCGGGAATATTCTGCTGGTGCTGGGAGCGGCGGCGCTGGCGGGGGGCTTGAAGCACCGCCGGCAGACGTTCAATGTGACGGGGGCGCGGGCGCAGGCGACGATGTTGACGCTGGCGGCGATCGCGCTGGTGATGCCGGCGGCGTTCCACTATCTGGCGGGCAGCGGCACGGGCGGGCATGCGCAGCCGCACGAGCAGGGTTTGAGCGTGGGCATCGCGGTGGTGCTGCTGGCGGCGTACGGACTGCATCTGCTGTTCTCACTGGGCACGCACAAGCAACTGTTCGCGGGGGAGAGCGCGGAGGAAGAGACCGCGGCGCCGTGGAGCGTGAAGCGGGCGGTGGGTACGCTGGCGGCGGCGACGGCGGTGGTGGCGTGGATGAGCGAGATTCTGGTGGGATCGGTGCAGCCGGCGGCGGCGGCGTTCGGGATGACGCGGGTATTCGTAGGCGTGATTGTGGTGGCGGTGGTAGGCAACGCCGCGGAGCACAGCACGGCGGTGATGATGGCGCTGAAGAACCGGATGGAGATGGCGCTGAGCATCGCGATTGGGAGCAGCTTGCAGGTGGCGCTGTTCGTGGCGCCGCTACTGGTAGTGGCGAGTTATGTGCTGGCGCCGCGGCCGATGGATCTGGTATTCACGCCGGCGGAGGTGCTGGCGATCTTCCTGGGGGTGCTGATCACGGGGCAGATCGCGGCGGACGGCGAATCGAACTGGATCGAAGGGGTGCAACTGCTGGCGGTGTACGTGATTCTGGCGATCGTGTTTTATTTCCTGCCGGAGACCTCCGTGGGCTGAGGGGCATGGGCTTCGGAGTGAGGGGCTTCGGAGTGAGGGGCTTCGGAGTGAAGTGCTTCGGGACAAGACTGGGCGGGCGCGTCCGAGTGACTGGAGAGATCGGTAAAGGAGAGGGCAAAGCCGGTGAAGGTGCCGTCTTTGAGCAGGCGCGGCGTGGCGGCGGCGCGCATCCAACGGAAGTCTCCATCGTAGCGGCGCAGGGGGACGGTTAGGGCGAAGGGTTGGCGCGCGTGAAACGCGTCCCAGTAGTGGGTGAGGAAGGCTTCGGCATGATCGGGGTGGAGAAGGCTCTGCCAGCCATCGCGGAGTTCCTGGGGCAGAGTGCGTCCGCTGAAGGCGAGCCAGGTCTGATTGACGAAGGAACAGGCGCCATCATCCTCGGAACAGGCCATGAGGGTTGAGGAAAGGGTGGCTGCCCAGTGAAAGCGGTCCTCTGCCTCTTCGTTGCGCATCCGGGAATCGACGCATTGGGAGGCGATCATGCGCATTTCGAGCTGGCCGGCGAGGACGGAGGCAAGGTCGGCAAGGGTGTCGAGATCGGAACGGGAGAAGGCGGGTCTGGGGATCAGGTCCGCAATCACGAGGACTCCGAGATCCTGGCCGCAGAGGGTACCGATAGGCGCGGAGGCGAAGAAGCGGATGTCGCCAAAATCGGAGCCGAGGGGAAGACCTTCGCGGGCATCGCGAATCACAACGGGCGCTTCGAGGAGACGGGTCAGAGGGAAGGTCCTTAGATACTGTCCATACTCCGGGCCGGTTCCGATGCGGCTCATGACCTCATCGCGATGACCGAGCATGGCGGCATAAGCTACGGGGACGCCGAAGATACGGCCGACCAGAGTGGTCAGACGGCGGATATCGGCACCCTCGGGCCGGTTCAGGAGATTGCGACCCCCACAGTCGCTACCCAGACAGGTTGAGTTCGGTGAAGCTCTCATGTTTTCTACCTCAACATATCGGCGGGAATGGCAAAATACTTTATGGCGGCCCTAATGTAAAGTTGCGCCGCTGCCGATCTTTCGGACCGAGTGCAATTGTGATATCCATCCGGAAGTACCTTCAGTCCGACCGTCAGAAGGAGAGCGCGTTGCTGGAACTGGCGCAACTGCTGGTCGAGGCGATGGACCGGCACGCCGTAGAGGGCGCACCAGAGGAACTGGCGCGTTTTCGGGGGAGCACCCGGGAGGTGCTTTCCGCGCTGGGCACGCACGCGCCGCCGGACGAACTGCTGCAGCACGCTACGCGCGCGGTGGAGGCGCTCAAGGTTTACAACCAGCACGTGGCGGAGTATTTGAGGCGTCCGGTGGTGGAACTGCAGGCAAAGGTGAGGCTGCTGACAGCGGCGATCACAGCGGTATCGAGCGCGAGCCACCAGAACATCCGGCGGTTGCAGGAGATTAAGGGGCAGGTGCTGGGTTCGATGGACGTGCGGGACATGCGGTTCCTGCGGCAGCGGCTCTCCGAGTGTCTGGACGGGGTGCTGGCGGAGGCGGAGCGGCAGCGCGCGGAGACGGAACGGGCGGCCGAAGAACTGAAGCGGACGACGCGGCAGGCGGCGGAGCGCCGGGAAGAGGAAGGAAAGGCTCAATGCGACGCGGCGACGGGGTTGCCGATGCGGGCACGGGCGGAAGAGGAGATCGCTCAGGCCTGCCAGGAAGATGCCCCGGCGTTTGTGGTGGTGATGGTGATCAACCGGGTGGAGACGCTGAACCGGAGTTTCGGAGAGCAGTTTGGAGATGTGCTCCTGCAGCGCTTCGCCGAATTCGTGCAGCAGCAACTGCTCGCGGTGGATCAGTTATTCCGCTGGAGCGGGCCGACCGTAGTGGCGTTGATCCGGCGCAGGACCACACTGGACGCGGTGCGCGGCGCGATCGATACGGCACTGGCGCCGAAGTTGGAACATACGGTGAATACGGTTACCAGGGAGGTACAGTTGCCGATCTCGGCGCGGTGGACGGTGTTGCCGCTGATGGCTTCGCCGCGACTGCTGTTCCACAAGATCGACAGCTTCGCCGGATTCGAATGAGTCCGGCGAAGCGTGGGTACGCGGCGCGGGAGCCTGGCACCGGAAGTCAGCGCGACTTGATGATACTGACCGGTTCGAGAAAGTTGGGGTCGGCGGCGCGGTAAGAGAAGACGAGGCCCGCGGCGAGCCATCCGGCCAACAGGAAGATGCCATCGGTCTGGCTGATTTTGCCGCTCATTGTGAGCCAAGCGCTTTGCAGAAACAGCGCGGCGGAGAGCAATACAACCAGAAAGCTGCTTACAGACACAATTCGATTGAACATGGAGCTTACTCCTCTGAGATTTTCGTTTCGTTTGCAGGCCGGCCGGCCCGCTCTGAATGGTACTGCTTACACCAGATAAGACGATGCTGCCGGGGATTGGTTACGCAAGGGATTGTAAAGGCGCTGCGTGGGAGAATGGAGTCATCGGCTATGACTCGCCTCTGGGTATCCGCATGCATCCTGTGTCTGGCCGCGATTCCGGCGGCGGGGCGGCGCGCGGGCGGCGCGGAGTGCGGCACCACGGCGGAGACGGCGGCGGAAGCGAGTTTCCTGCACCGGCGCGCGCAGGCGGCGCGCGCGATGCATCCGCGATTGCTGAGCGCAGGACCGGCGGTGGCGGGGAATCGCGACATCGGGCAGGTGGCGATCATCGAGGGCGCGAATGGCGCGGTGGAGACACTCAACGAATTCAATCTCGATCTTTCGACGGTAACCTTCACGCCCGTGACGGGCGCGGCGGCAGGCGGAGCGAGCGGGACGGCGACGCGTTACCGGTACGCGTATTCCGGGCTGGGTTACGACGCGAACGCGGCCACGCGGGGCACGCCATTGATCGCGCTGGGGGACGACGATGCGCGGGCGCTCACACTTCCCTTCCCCTTCCGGTTTTACGGCACGACGTACCGGCAGGTGTATCTGAACTCGGACGGAAACCTGACGTTCACGGCGGCGGAGTACGCGAGCACGGGCCGCACGGTGGGGCGTGTGACGGGCGGACCGCCGCGGATCGCGCCGCTGTTCGACGATCTGGACCCCTCGCAAGCGGGCGCGGCGGTGACCTACTTTTCGGATCCGAACCAGGCGGTGTTCAGTTGGGTAAACGTACCCGAATTCACACTCTATGGCACGGGCACGCCGCAGACCTTTCAGGTACGCCTCTACGCGGACGGGAGCATTCAGTTTTCCTATTCGGGCGCGGCGCCGCTGAGCGCGGTGGTGGGTCTGGCTCCGGGTTCGGTACAGGGCACGACCACGCTGGTGGACTTCCGGACCGAGACATCGGCGGAGTACACGGCGGCGGTGGTGGAGCGCTTCGGCAATACGGTGGATATCGACATCGTGAGCGTAGCGCAGCAGTTCTACCGCACGCACGAGGACGCTTACGATTACCTGGTGATTTACAACAGCATGGATATCGACGCGGGGCTCGGGGCGGTGGCGTACGAATCCACGGTGCGTTCGAACGCGGCCGGGTATGGCGTGGCAGTGCAGGATTCGGGGCAGCAGTATGGCTCCGGCGCGCGATTGCGGTCGGTATTGAATTTGGGACGGTTGACGAATTATCCGCTGGACGGGAGCGCGCTGGTGCCGCTGCGGGCGGCGCAGGGCGATACGCCGCTGACGATTCTGGGGCACGAGGCGGGGCACCTGTTCCTGGCGTTTGCGAGCATACCGGACGCGGACGGCGCCTCGACCAAACCGATGCTGGGGTTCCAGGGATCGCACTGGAGTTTCCTCTACGATTCGGAGGCATCGCTGCTCGAAGGCGAGAAGATCACGGATTATGGCGCGAACGCGGCGCCGCGCTTCCTGACCACGGCGATCACGCAGGGCTACTCGCCGCTGGACCGCTACCTGATGGGCTTCGCGCCGGCAAGCGACGTGCCGGATACGTTCCTGGTGACGGGAGCGAGCCAACCGGCGGCGCAACATCAGCAGTTGGGAGTCGGGTTCTACGGTACGCGCGTGAACGTCAACGTCAACGCACTGGTCCAGGAGATGGGACGGCGCACGCCGGATTCGACGGTGGCGCAGCGGCGATTCCGCTTCGCGTTCATTCTGGTGGTGCCCCCCGGCGCCGGCGATGCCGCAATCTCGGGGAGCGTGCAGCAGGTGGAGAGCTACCGGCAGCAGTTCCCGGCGGCGTACGCGAAGTTTTCCGGCAATCTGGCGAGCGTGGAGACCACGTTGAACCGCAGCCTGCGCCTCTCGCTCTTCCCCGCGGCCGGGGTGGTGGCGGGAGCAAGCGCGAGCGGGACGGTGGCGGTGGCCACGGCGCCGGTGGCGGACCTGGGGATCCGGCTGAGCGCGGCGAACGGCTACGCGCAGGCTCCGGCGCAACTCACGATCGCGGCGGGGACGAAGACCGCGGCCTTCACGGTGACGGGGCTGAAGAACGGGGTGGAGGAGTTGCAGGCCATTCCCGCCGATCCGGCGTACGAGACGGCGTTCGCGCGGGTGCAGGTGGCCGGTGGGCCGCAGGTAGCCGGCGCGGCGCAACTGACGCTGCGCGCGCTTTCGGGTGAGGGCCAGATGGCGAGCGGGGGCGCTCCACTGGCCGCGCCGGTGGTGGTGCAACTGACGGACGGCAACGGACTGGTGTACCCGGGAGCGCGGATTGCGGCCGCGGCATCGGCGGGCGGCACGGTCACGCCGCTGGTGGTGGCGGCGGATGCGAACGGACAGGCGAGCTTCCAGTGGACGCCGGGGGCGGGCGGCGTGAATCAGCTGAAGCTGAGCGTGGAGGCGGCTCCGGGCGTCGCGGTGACGGTGAGCGCGGGGAGCGCGGTGCCGGTGATCGGCGCGGTGACGAATGCAGCGTCTGGGAGCGTGGGAGTATCGGTGGGCGCGCTGGAGACGATTTACGGGGTGAATCTGAGCGGGGCCGCGGTGCAGGTGAACGGCGCGGCGGCGAGCCTATTGTACGGGAGCGATACGCAGATCAACTTCCTGATGCCGGCGGTGGCGGCGGGCGCGGGGACGGTGACGGTGATCGCGCCTTCGGGGCAGAGGGCGTCCGCGGCGGTGAATGTGGCGGCGGCGCAACCGGGGATTTTCAAGGGCGCAGTGCTGCATGCAGGCACGGCGGTGAGCGCGAGCACGGTGGCGGTTAGCGCGGGGGAGTTCCTGGAGATCTACTGCACGGGGTTGGGCGCGACGCAGACGGGGGTGAACGGACTGGCGGTCGCGAGGGCGGCTCCGGTAGTCTATTTCGGCACGGTGCGCGCAACGCCGGTGTATAGCGGAGCGGCGCCGGGCTTCCCCGGACTGTATCAGGTGAACGTGCAGGTGCCGGCTGGGCTGAGCGGCGGAACGGTGGCGCTGGCGATTGTGAGCGACGGCGTATCCAGTAATCTGGTAGAGATTAAGGTGCAATGATGCTTTCCTGGCTTTTTTCCGATCCTCTTCCGGTGGGCACGGCGGCTCCGGATTTCACGGTACAAGACGATAGCGGACAGAGCGTCCACCTGGCGGACCTGCGCGGGAAATGGGTGGCGCTGGTGTTCTATCCGGGCGACGATACGCCGGGGTGCACGCGGCAGCTGTGCAGTTTTCGAGACGGATGGGGCGCGGCGCGGGCGCGGGGGATGGTGGTGTACGGGGTGAATCCGCAGAGCGCGCAGAAGCATGTGCGGTTTCGCGAGAAGTACCAGTTTCCGTTTCCGCTGCTGGTGGATGCGGGGCAGAAGGTGGCGGAGTTGTATCACGCGAGAGGGATCATCGTGAAGCGGACGGTGTACCTGATCGGGCCGGACGGGACGATCCGGTTCGCGCGGCGCGGGATGGGGATGTCGGCGGACGTACTGGCGGCGATGGGTTAGGGCGGGGCGACGGGGGGCAAGGCCAATTGACTGCGAGACGATGCCTG
>CAIRBY010000660.1 GCA_903876865.1 uncultured Acidobacteriia bacterium | reverse complement strand
CAGCCGACGATTTCTCTTCGTCCAACGAGCAGTCGCCACATCGTAAAGCCGAAGCTCGATGTCAAAGGCCCTATTGAGTCGATGCACTCGTCCCGTGTCATGTCGCCGTCAGGTTACCGGAACCGCGTCCGGCGCCGCCGCCAGATCGTCCCACAGATCCTCTACCAGTTGGAGCTGCCCGGCCGATCTGAGATCGAAGACGGCCGTGGAATCCACGCGGGTCTCCCCTCTGCCGCTTCTCTCAAATTCCCAGGGTGCCTGGACATTCCCCCTTCCTCCCGCCCCTGCGCGATATCGCGCAATCCGGCCGCGCCGTGGCACGCAAGCGGCCCGATTCCAGCGAATAAGGTCTTATTTAACAACGCCTTACCCTGCGGCCTTTGACGTGCATAACAGACACATTCAGTAGGCCTTGAGGAGGGAAGTTGTCCACATCACCCGTTACCAATCGACAGAAAGTCACGATTGACGGCAACGAAGCCGCCGCATACGTTGCGCATCAGATCAACGAAGTCATTGCGATCTACCCGATCACCCCTTCGTCCAACATGGGCGAATGGGCGGACCAGTGGTCCGCCGAAGGGAAAACCAATATCTGGGGCACGGTGCCCGCAGTTACGGAAATGCAGAGTGAGGGCGGCGCCGCCGGAGCGCTCCATGGCGCCCTCCAGGCCGGTTCCCTGGCCACCACCTTCACCGCCTCGCAGGGCCTGCTGCTGATGATCCCCAACATGTACAAGATCGCCGGCGAACTGACCCCCACGGTCTTCCACATCGCCGCGCGCGCCCTTGCCGCGCATGCGCTCTCCATCTTCGGCGATCACAGCGACGTCATGGCCGCCCGTTCCACCGGCTTCGCCATGCTGGCCTCCAACTCCGTCCAGGAAGTCATGGACATGGCCGTCATCGCCCAAGCCGCCAGCCTGGAATCGCGCCTGCCCTTCGTCCACTTCTTCGATGGCTTCCGCACCTCTCACGAAGTCGCCAAAGTCGAACAGCTCTCCGCCGACGATCTGCGTGCCATGATCGATGAAGACCACGTCCGCGCCTTCCGCGAACGCGCGCTCGATCCCAACCACCCCGTGCTCCGCGGCACCGCGCAGAACCCCGACGTCTACTTCCAGGCCCGCGAAGCCTCCAATCCCTTCTACATCGCCGCGCCCGCCATCGTGCAGAACGTGATGGACAAGTTCGCCGCCCTCACCGGACGCCAGTATCACCTCTTCGAGTACACCGGCGCACCCGATGCCGAGCGCGTGCTCGTGCTCATGGGTTCGGGCGCCGAAGTGGCCCATGAAACCTGCGACGCCCTCCTCGCCGCCGGCGAAAAGGTCGGCATCCTGCGCGTCCGCCTCTTCCGGCCCTTCGTCGCCGAGCACTTCGTCGCCGCCCTGCCCGCCTCCGTCAAATCCATCGCCGTCCTCGACCGTACCAAGGAACCCGGTGCCTCCGGCGAACCGCTCTACTGCGATGTGGTCACGACGCTCTCAGAAATGGGAGTCTCCAAGAAAGTGGTCGGCGGCCGCTACGGCCTCTCTTCCAAGGAATTCACCCCCGCCATGGTCAAGGGCGTCTTCGACGAACTGAAGAAGAGCGCTCCCAAGAACCACTTCACCATCGGCATCAAAGACGATGTCACCCACACCAGCCTGACCTACGACCCCACCTACTCCACCGAATCGGCGGACACCGTGCGCGCCCTCTTCTACGGTCTCGGCGCGGATGGCACCGTCGGCGCCAACAAGAATTCGATCAAGATCATTGGCGAAGAGACGGCGAATTTCGCCCAGGGCTACTTCGTCTACGATTCCAAGAAGTCCGGCTCCATCACCACCAGCCACCTGCGCTTCGGGCCCAAACCCATCCGCTCCAGCTACCTCATCAACAAGGCGAGCTTCGTGGCCTGCCACCAGTTCAGCTTCGTGGACCGCATCGATATGCTCAAGAGCGCCGAGCATGGCGCCACCTTCCTGCTCAACAGCCCCTACGGACCCGAGGAAGTCTGGGACAAACTGCCGCGCCGCGTGCAGCAGGAGATCCTCGATAAGCAACTCAAGCTCTACGTCATCGATGGTTACGAAGTCGCCCGCAAGACCGGCATGGGCGGCCGCATCAACACCATCATGCAGACCTGCTTCTTCGCCATCAGTGGCGTCCTGCCGCCCGATGAAGCCATCGCCGCCATCAAGTACGCCATCAAGAAAACCTATGGCAAGCGCGGCGATACCGTGGTGCAGAAGAACTTCCAGGCCGTGGATGAAACCCTCAGCCAGTTGCACCAGGTCACGGTACCCAACAAGATCACCGCTCTGTTCGATATCCGCCCGTCGGTCCCCGCCGGCGCGCCCCAGTTCGTACAGCAGGTGACCGCTATGATGATCTCCGGCGATGGCGACGATCTCCCCGTCAGCGCCATGCCCGTGGATGGCACCTTCCCCGTCTCTACCGCGCAGTGGGAAAAGCGCAACATCGCCCTCGAAATTCCGGTGTGGGACGAAGGTCTCTGCATCCAGTGCGGCAAGTGCGTGCTGGTCTGCCCCCACTCTGTCATCCGCGCCAAGGTCTACGACGATCCGCTCCTCAAGGACGCGCCCGCTACGTTCAAGTCCGTGCCCGCGCGCTGGAAGGACATGAAGGACCGCAAGTACACGCTCCAGGTGGCTCCGGAAGATTGCACCGGCTGCGCCCTCTGCATCGCCGTCTGCCCCTCCAAGAGCAAGAGCGAACCCAAGCACCGCGCCATCAACATGGTCGCGCAGGAGCCCCTGCGTGAAACCGAGGCCGCCAATTGGGACTTCTTCCTCAAGATCCCGGATCAGGACCCCACCACCATCTCCACCAATCAGGTGAAGGACGTGCAGTTGCTGCGGCCGCTCTTTGAATTCTCCGGCGCTTGCAGCGGTTGCGGCGAAACTCCCTACGTCAAGCTGATGACGCAGTTGTTCGGCGACCGCATGCTGATCGCCAACGCCACCGGTTGTTCCTCCATCTACGGCGGCAACCTGCCGACCACGCCCTACTGCACCAACGAAGCGGGACGCGGACCGGCATGGTCCAACTCTCTCTTCGAAGACAACGCCGAATTCGGCCTCGGCATGCGCCTTGCCGCCGATAAGCAGAACGAGTATGCCCGCGAACTGCTGCTGCGGTTGGGCGGCGTGCTCCCCGAGGAACTCACCACCGCCCTGCTGGCGGCGGATCAGAGCAACGAAGCCGGCATCCGCGATCAACGCGAACGCGTCAAGCTCCTCAAGGAGAAGGTCGCCAAAATCGACGGCCGCGAAGCCCGCGACCTCATGAGCCTCGCCGATGCGCTCGTGAAGAAATCGGTCTGGATTCTCGGCGGCGACGGCTGGGCCTACGATATCGGCTACGGCGGGCTCGATCACGTCCTCGCCTCCGGACGCAACGTCAACGTCCTCGTGCTGGATACGGAAGTCTACTCCAACACCGGCGGCCAGGCCTCCAAATCCACGCCCCGCGGCGCGGTCGCGAAGTTCGCGGCCGGCGGCAAGGCGCTGGGCAAGAAGGATCTCGGCATGATGGCCATGACCTACGGCAGCGTCTACGTCGCCAAGGTCGCCATGGGCGCGGGCGATATGCACACGCTCAAGGCCTTCCTCGAAGCCGAAGCCTATGACGGGCCGTCGCTCATCATCGCCTACAGCCACTGCATCGCGCACGGCTACGATATGGTCAACGGCATGGAGCAGCAGAAGGCCGCGGTCAACTCCGGCTACTGGCCGCTCTTCCGCTACAATCCTTCGCTGGTCGCCCAGGGTAAGAATCCCTTCCAGTTGGATTCCCGCCCGCCCACGATCAAATTGAAGGACTACATCTACAACGAAACCCGCTATTCCATGCTCGCCAAGAGCAACCCGGAAGAGGCGAAGAAACTGCTCGCCCTGGCGGAAGAAGATGTCAGCAGCCGCTTCAAACTCTACGAGCACTGGTCGCATATGTCGGCATTGGAGGTGACGAAGTGATTGATCTCAGCAAAACCATCGATATAACGACGACCTATCTCGGGTTGAACCTGAAGAGCCCGCTGGTGGCCTCCTCCTCGCCCATGTGCGAAGACATCGCCAACATCCGGCGCATGGAAGATGCGGGCGCGTCGGCCGTTGTGCTGCACTCGCTCTTCGAGGAGCAGATCGAGCGCGAGAGCGACGAACTGGACCGCTTCATCGGTCAGGGCGCCGAGTTCTCTTACGAAGCCACCTCCCACTTCCCGGAACTGTTGCACCATGTGGCGGGCCCGGATACCTATGTGGAGCACGTGCGCAAGTGCAAAGAGGCGGTCGGCATCCCCATCATCGCCAGCCTCAACGGCACCAGCATCGGCGGCTGGATTCAATACGCCAAACAGATGGAACAGGCCGGCGCGGATGCGCTCGAACTGAACATCTACCACATCCCCGTCAGCCCCGATGATACCGGCGAGTCGGTCGAGAAGAAGTACGTGGAACTCGTTCAAGCCGTGCGCAAAGAGATCAAAATTCCGCTCGGCGTCAAACTCGGACCCTACTTCAGTTCGCTGGCGAACGTCTGCAAGAAGCTGGATGCGGCCGGCGCCGATGGCCTGGTGCTCTTCAACCGCTTCTATCAGCCCGATTTCGATCTGGAAGCCCTGACCGTCACGCCCAATCTCATGCTCAGCAGCCCGCACGAACTGCTCCTGCGCCTGCATTGGATCGCCATTCTCTACGGCCAGGTGGAGGCCGATCTCGCCCTCACAGGCGGTGTCCACTCCGCCACCGATGTGGTCAAATCCATGATGGCCGGCGCCAAGGTGGCCATGCTCACCTCCGCCCTGCTCAAGCGCGGCATCGGGTATCTCGATACACTGACTACGGAACTGCTGGTTTGGATGGGAGAACATGAGTACGATTCCATCCGCCAGATGCGCGGCAGCATGAGCCGGAACGCGGCGCCGCAACCCGAGGCTTTCGAGCGGGTCAATTACATGCGCATGTTGGGTTCGTATTCGATGCGGTAAGGACGTTCAGTCCATCCGCCGCAAAGGAGGCGTGATATTTATGAGGGCATCTTGGGTTGTAATGGCGATGGTTTCCGCCGCGGCGCTCGCGACCGCGGCGGATCCGCCCGCGCAGGCATTGCGCGGGCAAGCCGTATTTTTTGATGAAGCCGCGGGTGTGCAGTGCGGAAACTGCCACGCGCTGAAAGGGAAGGGAACCGCCGTGGGGCCGGATCTCTCCCGCCTCGCCCGGTTGAGCCCGGGTGCGATCGTGATGGCCATCCGCGCCTCCCGTACCGAATACGTCCAGACCGTGAAGCTGAAAGCCGGGGGAGAATTTCCCGGCATGCCCGCCGCCAAGGACGACACCTCCGTGTCCTTCTACGATCTCAGCGCCAAGCCCCCGGCGTTGCGCAAATTCGATCCCAAAGAGGTGTCTTCCGCCAAGGAGAATTCCACCTGGAAGCATCCTCCCTCCACCGCGAAACTCACCGCGGAGCAGTTGGCGGACGTGATCGCCTATCTGAAGTTCGCCTCCTACGGCGACACCAAAGGCGTCAACCCGGCCGATACCCAGTAGGACAGGCCTCCCGGCCTGTCCAGCTAATCTGCTTTTGACTTTCCCCCAGGACTCCCGCCCTCCCCAGGGCCGGGAGTCCTGTCTGCTTGTAGCCGTGCTCTCAGCGCTCCCCCGTGAACCGCTCCGCGAAGCCGTGCCTGCGCTTCACCCCGCCCCTCTGCCGAACAGGGCGTGGGTGATATCGCGCACCTCTCTTTGCGGCATGTCGCGCAAATTCAGGTTGTTGTGTCTGAAAAGCGCGCCCTGTAAGCACTCCGCACTGGTGCGCTACGTGCAAGCTATTGGTCCGAAAGGATCCTGGTATGAATTGGACACTTTATCTCATCATTTGGGGGGTTCTGGCGCTCGGTGTTCTGGCCTTGGCGATGTATCGCAAACAGATCGCTAACGCCGAGAACGACTCTCTGCAATTGTCGGGCGACGGCTCGGGAATTGAAGTCCAGAAGGCCATTTCCGAGAAGCTGAAGGCGATCGACAAGTGGGGCAAAGTGCTCACCATCGTCTTGGTCGTACTCGGCGTCATCCTGGCCGGCGCCTATGGCTATGCCGGTTGGGAGCAAGGCATGAAAGTTCCAGGCTAAGCTCGAGCTTTCCTGTTTCGGTTTCCACGGTTCCGCTTCTCTCCGCGCGTTATGGCATACTCCGTACGGAAGGGGAGCGGAACCGTGAATGTAGCTGATTTTCGTCGGATTGCCCTGAGCCTCGCAGGCTCCGAGGAGGGCTCGCACATGGGTGCAGCCGATTTTCGTGTGGGCGGACGCATCTTCGCCACCCTCGCCTCCATCGAACAGGGCTACGGCAATTTGATGCTCACCCCGGAGCAGCAGGCCGCATTTGTCGCCGAGGCCCCCGCAGTCTTCCTTCCCATCGCCGGCGGTTGGGGACGTTCCGGCTCCACTCACATCCGCCTCTCCGCTACCAACCCCGATCAACTCCAGGGCGCGCTCTACGCTGCGTGGAAGTTGCGCTCCGAAAAGAACGCCGCCGGTAAGGCCAAGCCCGCCCGCAAGCGCTGACTGCCAATCCGAATCGGTGGGGCAGGCGGTTCCGCCGGCCAATTCCCCGGGCGTGGATGAGTGCCGCAAACCATGACCGGCGAAGCCGCCTGCCGTGCCGCGCAGAGTACTCACAACTCGCCGGGCTGCCAATTCCCCGGGCCTGCCCGATTGGCAGGCGACCACACAAGGCAGGCGAAACCGCCCGCCCCACCGTTCTGAGCCCCATATCAGAACGAGAGCCGCAAGCCGAACTGCAGCTTGCGCATCGCCTGCGCGGAGCGAATCACGCCGAACGTGCTCGAAGTCGCGCCCGAAGGAACCGAATTTCCCGGCTGTCCATAGCTCACCAGGTTCAACGCATTCGTGCCCTCCGCCCGGAAGCGCAGCAGCACATGCTCCTTCAGGTGGAAGTCGCGCGAGATCGCCAGATCCACGTTGTGGTAGCCCGGACCGTAGAGGATGTTGCGTCCCGAACTGCCGTCTACCGCCAACCCGGTGACCGCCTTATTCTGCACGAAGGCGGCCGTATTGAACCACATCGCCGCAGTCGGATTCGCAATATGCGGATCGCCGATCAGCGCCGCCCGGTCATTCGTGTTGCCGTCCAGATTGGCGTCCACGCTGCCGTTGGTGATGGAGAAGGGAAGTCCGCTGCGCAGTTTCACGATCGGCGAAATGGCCCAGCCGTTGATGACGTTGCGCAGGATCGCGCTGCTGCCGCTGTAATAGTCCGGCGTGTAGTTGAAGGCGGCGCTGAAGACGTGCCGCTGGTCGGTATCCGCCGGACCGCGGTCGCCGCGCAGGTTGCTGTAGTTCTGCGCCAGTCCCTGCGTCGTGTTGTTCAGCAGCTCCACGCTGTTGAAGGTCTTGCTGAACGTGTAGAACGAATTGACGCTGATGTGCCGGCTCATGCGCTTCACGGCCATGATCTGCAGCCCGTTGTAAGACGCCGTCTGGTCCGAATCCAGGAACATCACCGCGCCGAATGCCGGGTTCGGGCGCCGCGCCAGAATGCTGGCCCCCGCACTGGTGGCGGTCGGGGTGACCACCGGGTAATTGGCGTCGCGTGCGAACGGCAGATTGTGGAAGAAGGAGCCCACATACGCCGCCGTGAGGCTCAGGTCCCGGCCGAACTGGTGCTGGATCGAGAAATTGGCCTGGTACGAATACGGCCACTGGAAGTTCTCCGAGATGCCGAAGATCCCGCCGCCGGAGACGAACGTTCCCTTGTAAGGGAAGGGGCTGCCGCCCACAAACGCCGTGTACGGATTGCTCAGAGACGCGCCTAGCGGCACGCCGGTGGAACTCGTCTTGGCGTTGGTATTGGTGAACGTGAGGCGGATCGCGAACGGCTCGAAGTTGGTCATGCTGCCCCACTCGTTGCCGGAGATGCTGCCGAAGAACTTGCCGCCCGCCGCGCGGATGGAAGTCTTGCCATCGCCGAACGGATCCCATGCCAGCCCGACGCGCGGCGAAAGGTGAAGCCACCGTACCGGCACCACGCCGCGCTCCATGCCCGGGTCGCCGTAGAATAACTGCCCCACCGGCGCCGCCGGATTGACCGTGGATTTCTGCCCCGCAATATACGTCGTCACGCGGTTGAGCGGGTCCGTGATCGGCGTCTGCACATCCCAGCGCAGGCCGAGGTTTACCGTCAGGCGCGGGTGCAGGCGGATATCGTCCTGCGCGAACAGCGCCCCGTACCAACTGTTGTAATAGGCCGTCACCGGCGCATCCTGCGTCACCGCGCTCGGAATTCCCAACAGGAAATCCCCGAACGCATTCTTGGTCACGCTGTTGTTGAACGTGAACACGCCATAGTTGTTGAGCAGCGTATCCTGAATGTCTTTCTCCAGCGAAAGCTCGCCGCCCAATTTGATGGCGTGGCGCCCCTTGGTCCAGCTGAATACGTCGCGCAGGGAATAGAAGTTGCCCCCCGCCGTCGGTCCGCCGATGGCGTTGGTCAGCGTGAAGAAGCCGCTTACCGTGATCTGCGGCAGCGAGGGCGTGCCCTGGGTATTGAAAGACGAGCCCAGATCGCCGAGCGAGGTCGAAGGCACGTTCAGCCGGCCGCCGTAATTGCGCGTGACCGTCACCCACGCCTGGTTGATCTGGTTCGGCTGGATCACCCATACGTCGCTCACGTTGAGGTTGTGTTGCCGCCAGTTGAACTGCTGGCTGGCCCACGGCAGATTCCCGGTGCCCGCCTTCACGGTGTTGGTCCCCGAGGTTTCAAAGTAGCTGCCGTTGAGCGTATGCGCGGCGTTGATCTGGTGGTTGATCTTCACCAGGATGTCGTTGGAGTTGTACGGGCTGGGCGAATAGCCCTGCCAGATGTTGCCCGCCACGTTCGATTGCGGAATGTAGGTGTTGATAATCTTCAGTGCCACCGGATCGATGCGGTTGGGGCAGATCACTCCGGTCACGCCGTTGCACACGAAGGTCAGCCCGGTCGCCGGATCCACGGGCTTGGTCCCGGAGGCGGTGAAGTTGCCCGCGCGTTCCAGGGCAGTCGGTACAATCGCGTTGTTCAGGAAGCTGCTGGTGGTCTGGCGCAGCCCGGAGTACGACAAAAAGAAAAACGTCTTGTCGTGCCGGATCGGCCCGCCCAGCGTAGCGCCAAACTGGTTGCGATGCAGCGGCGCGCGGTCCAGCTGAGAGGCCCAGTCGTTGGCGTTGAACACCGTGTTGCGCACGAACTCAAACAGCGAACCGTGAAACAGATTCGTGCCGGATTTGGTCAGCACATTGATCACGCCGCTCGCATAGCGGCCATACTCCGCGTTGTAGCTGTTCGTCTGCACGCGGAATTCCTGAATCGCATCCGGGTTCGGCAGGATGTTGCCAGTGTTGCGCAGCCCCGTCATATTCACGCCGCCATCCAGGTAGTAGTTCACCGAGCCCGAACCGCCGTCCACGCCGCCGTTAATGAACGTGCGCTGCTCCGGGAAGCCAAGCACCAGGGCGTTGGAACCGGAGGGCGCCGTTGCCGTGCCGCCGCTATTCGATTGCACGCCGGGCGTCAGGTCCAGCAGGGTATAAACATTGCGGTCCACCAGCGGCAGGCTCACGATTTCGGCCGATTCGATAGTCCGCCCAATCTCGCTCGTGCTGGTGTTGATCGCCGGCGGCGCTTCGGTGACCGTCACCGTCTCGCTGATATCGCCCACACTCAGCACCACATCCACGCGCGCCGTATCGTTGACCTGCAGCACGATGTCGCTGAGGCTGGCCTTCTTGAAACCAGTTGAGGAGACTTCCAACGTATACTTGCCGACCGGCAGAAACTCCAGGCGGTATTCGCCAGCCGAACTGGAAGGCCCGGTGCGGGTCATGCTCGTGTCTACGTTCCGGGCCGTAACCTGAGCGCCGGCAAGAACTGCCCCGCTCGGATCCGTGACCGTGCCGACGATCGTCGCGGTCGTGATCTGCGCCACTGCTGCAAAGGGAAGCGCCAAGAATAGCGCGAGAGAGGCAAAATGCCTGTTTCGAAGGAAAAACGAACTGCCGATCATGAACTGGCTCCTGAAGCGAACTTCTATCTATGATCGGATTGTAGCTCCCTGCACCCTTCCGCGCCTCTATCTTTCGT
>CAIRBY010000659.1 GCA_903876865.1 uncultured Acidobacteriia bacterium | reverse complement strand
GCGCAGGTGGCGGAGTTCAGTCTCCTTGCGAGCCGCTACCTGCCGCCATCGCCTGCGCTTTAGGTTTGGCGATATAGTTCGGTCCGGCGTGGAAATCGCTATGGCGCGCCTCGCCATCGCGGCCGTGCCACTGAGTGAAGCTCTCGCGAACGATGCGGATGAGGCTCGCGCGGTTGGCCGCGATCAGCTTGAGCCAGCCCCACGCGCCCTTCTGCGGGAAGTAGATGCCGCGGAAGAACATGCGTGCGGCGAAGTGGCTGATCTTGTAGGGCACCGGCTCATCGGCGATGGAATCGAGCGCGCGTTTGGTGGCGGCGGGGCTATAAGCTTCCGTCCACGCGGCGCGGACGTTGTCCTGCACCTCCGGCACGCTCATCTTCAGCGGCGTGTGCGCCATGCGGAAGGGGGCGAATTCGAGCCAGTGTTTGGGGCGGGTGAGGCGGCCCTCTTTCATCAGGCGGTCATAGAGCGGCGTGGCGGGGAAGGGTGTGATCTGGCCGAAGACGGGCAGCACCGGGGGCCACTCGCGCATGGCGGCGAGGGTGCGTTCGCTGACGCCATCGGTATCGTTATCGAGCCCGAAGATGAAGCTGGTGATGCAGTAGACGTTGCGTTTGGCGAGGCGCTCGAGCACGGCCGTGTATTCGCCGGGCTTGTTGAAGCTTTTGTTGACGCTGGCGAGGTTGGCGGGGTCGAGCGACTCCATGCCGATGAAGATCCATTTGCCGCCGGATTCGGCGATCAGATCGACGAGTTCCTCGTCCTTGAGCAGATTGGCGCTGATCTGTCCCACCCAGGAAGTCTGGGCGCCGGCGGCGATGATATCGCGCAGCAGGGACTTGGTGCGCTTCACGTTGATGGCGAAGTTGTCATCCACGAAGAAGACGGCGATCTTGCCCTTGGTAGTGCGGGCGCGCTCTTTCAACGTGAGCAGTTCCTGGACGATGCTTTCGTTGGTGCGGAAGCGGATGGAATCGCCGAAGAAGCCGGTGACCGTGCAGAATTCGCAGCCATAGGGGCAGCCGCGGCCGCTCTCGATGGGGATGATGTGGAAGGTCTCCCACTCCTGCTTATAGTGCTGCATGACGCGGCGGAGGAGGCTGGGGACGCGGTTGAACTGATCGAGATCGAGGCGGTCCCAGGGGATCTGGGGGTAATCCTGCAGGGTGGGTTTCTGTTCCTGGCCGAAGGCGTCGGTGGGAGTATAGACCTCTTTGAGGGTGCCGCGTGCGGCATCTTCGACGATTTTGGGCCAGGTCTGGTCGGCTTCCCCGAGGGCGATGGCATCGGCGTGGCGGGGACCGCCATCGCGGCCAAGGGCCTCATCGGGACATTCGGTAACGTGGGGGCCGCCCATCACGACGGGCACTCCGGCGGCGCGCAGGGCATCGGCCACGCGGTAGGCTTTGGCGACCATGCGAGTCATGGCGCCGATGCCGACGAGGCCGACTTTCTGATCCAGGGCGTATTGCACCAGTTCGGGATCGGTCATCGGGTGGGTGTTGCCATCGATCAGCAATACCTCATGCCCGGTGGGCGTCAGCGATTGGAGCAGGAACATCCACAGGTGCGGCATGAAGTTCTGGGTCACGCCGTTGTCAGGGTTGTAGAGTAAGATCTTCATAGTCCGGACGCATCCTCTCTCCGGCAAGTGGCCCCGGGAGGAGGATCCGGACCATAGGTCCGATCGGGTGAGCAGGTGTCGGTTGTCTGTCTAGTTTATCACTGTAGGGGACTGAGAATTATTGACTTCTCCGTGACCGACTCAATTTTCTTACGGCTGTAGAAGATGGGGAAATACTTTCCGCGCGCCCACATCACGTAGAGATCGCGGTAGTGCGGGTCGTGGATGTCGCCGGATTGGCCGGGGGTATTGATGCCGACGGAGTTGTCCCAATCGGAAGTATCGACAATGATTTTGAAGGATCCGCCGGAAGCCTGGTTGTCGGTCCCGCCGGTGGCGGTGACGGTGTAGCTGTCGCCGCCGCGGGGCATGTCTCCCACGTCGAACTGCGCGCGCAGCGCGGGCGTGAGCACGTCGGTCAGCGGATGGCGGATCGTGGCGTGGTGGTAGGCGCCGAGTTGCCATTTCTCCATGTTCGCGCCGAAGCGGTTGGTCAGGTCGGCCAGCGCCTCATCCAGGCTCTTCAGCAGTAACTCGTTCCGGCCTTCGATGGGGTTGTTGCCAAATCGTCCGTCCGGCGCCTGCAACCAGGAGATGATCTTGCTCAGGGGCGTCACGCCCATGAAGGCTTGAGCCCCCTTCGGTACGAACATGGCGCGGACGTTGGCCTGAAGGCGGCCCTGCCACTTTTCGTAGATGCCGGCCGCGACCGAGTCCTTGTCGAGCACGAAATCCCACTGCAGCAGGCGCTGCCGGGCCTGCCGCGCGGCTTCGGTGGCGGTGTTCAGGTCGCGCAGCAGGGGCACCAGAGAGCGCGCCGGCAGCGAGAGATCGTTGTTCTGCAACTCGATCATGTCGGAGACGGTGAAGACGCGGCCGGAGCCGAGGAATTCGGCGACGCTGTTGGCGCGGTAAGGATCGGTCCAGAGGTAGTGCAGCGCATCCTTATACGGCCACTCCGGCGGGATCAGGTAATTGTTGGACGTGTTGAAGAAGCCCTTGGCCGGATTGATCGAGTGCGGCAGGGCTTTGATGGGGAGGTAGCCGTCCCATTCGTAGCGGCCATCGCCGGGCACGGGGACGAGTCCGCTCCAGTTGGGGCGGAGCGGGGTAATGCCG
>CAIRBY010000658.1 GCA_903876865.1 uncultured Acidobacteriia bacterium | reverse complement strand
GTGATGGCGTTGAACGATCTGCGCGCCACGCCGGCGGAGCGGTTGCGCAACGGGCACGATTTCGAGCCGACCAATAAATGGATCGTGTTCGGCCATCACTTCGCAGCGATTGCGGGACCGGGTCCGCTGGTGGGGCCGGTGCTGGCGGCGCAGTTCGGCTATCTGCCGGGGACACTGTGGATCATTCTGGGCGCGTGCCTGGGCGGAGCGGTGCAGGACTTCGTGATCCTCTTCGCCTCCATGCGCCGCGATGGCAAATCGCTGGGGCAGATGGCGCGCGAAGAGATCGGCAAGGTGGGCGGCTTCGTGGCGCTGGTGACGGTGTTGTTGATCATGATCATCCTGCTGGCGGTGGTGGCGCTGGTGGTGGTGAATGCGCTGAAGGGCAGTCCGTGGGGCACGTTCACGATTGCGGCGACCATGCCGATTGCGGTCTTCATGGGGCTCTACCTGCGCTACTGGCGTCCCGGCAAGGTGCTGGAGTGCTCGGCGATGGGCTTTGTGCTGGTGCTGGCGGGCATCTTCGCGGGGCAGTGGATCAGCGAATCGGCGGAGTGGGCGCCCACCTTCACGCTGACGGCGATGAGCATCGCGATTGCGATCATCATTTACGGATTCCTGGCGAGCGCGCTGCCGGTGTGGCTGCTGCTGGCTCCGCGAGACTACCTGAGCACGTTTGTGAAACTGGGCGTGATTTCGCTACTCGCGATCGGTATTCTCTTCGTGCGTCCCGAGTTGCAGTTGCCGGCCTTCACACGCTTCACGGACGGGACGGGGCCGATCTTCGCGGGCAAGATTTTTCCCTTCTGCTTCATCACGATTGCGTGCGGGGCGATCAGCGGCTTTCATTCGCTGATCTCTTCGGGCACCACGCCGAAGATGATCTCGCGCGAGGGCCATGCCCGCGGGGTTGGCTATGGGGCGATGCTGCTGGAGAGTTTCGTGGCGATCATGGCGATGATCGCGGCCTGCGTGTTGCAGCCGGGCGTCTACTTCGCGGTGAATTCGCCGGCGGGCATCACGGGCGCGACCCCCGCGGCGGCAGCGGCGACCATCACCGCCTGGGGCTTCCCCGTGACACCGGTGCAGATGGCGACACTGGCGCGCAACGTGGGGGAGCAGAGCCTCTTCGCGCGGACCGGCGGCGCGCCTTCGCTCGCGCTCGGGATGGCGCAGATTTTCGCCAGTTCCAAGGGAGGGCAGGCGATGCTCGGCTTCTGGTATCACTTCGCGATCATGTTCGAGGCGCTGTTCATTCTGACGATCATCGATGCGGGCACGCGCGTGGGGCGGTTCATGCTGCAGGATCTGCTGGGGCACGCGTGGAAGCCGCTGGGCCGCACCAGTTGGATGCCGGGGGTGATCGGCGCCAGCGCCGTGGTGGTGGCGGCGTGGGGCTACTTCCTGGTGCAGGGCGTGCTCGATCCGCTGGGCGGCATCAACTCGCTCTGGCCGCTGTTCGGCATTTCCAATCAGCTGCTGGCGGCGATTGCGTTGTGCGTGTGCACGACGATTCTGCTGAAGATGCACGGCGCGCGCTACATGTGGGTGACCTGCGCGCCGCTGGTCTGGCTGGTCAGCGCGACTTTCACGGCGGCGTGGCAGAAGATCTTCTCCCCGCTGCCGGCGGTCGGGTTTCTGGCGCAGGCGGACAAACTGGAGGCGGCGCTAGGGGCGGGCAAGGCGGCCAACGCGATGGCGACGCGGACGCTGATCTTCAACGCGCGCCTGGACGCCGCCATCTGCGGCATCTTCATGGTGCTGGTCGCGGTGATTCTGCTCGATTCCTTCCGCGTGTGGGCGGGGATTCTGTGGGGCGGCAAGGACCGCACGGTCCATGAAGCGCCGTTCGTGCTCTCTACCCTGCAAGCGGAGGAGTTGTGAAGCGCTTCGGGAGGCTGGTGCTGGCGCTGTTGCGGGAACTGGCGGACGAGAATGCCTACCAGCGCCACCTGACCTCGCACGGGCGGGTGCACTCCGGGGAAGAGTGGCGGCGGTTCAGCAAAGAGCGCATGGCGGCAAAGTACGCTCGAGCCAAGTGCTGCTAGTCCGCCGAAGGGGTAATAACTTTCGTCGATAAGTAATCTCCGAATTAATAATTGGGGGTAAGTCGAC
>CAIRBY010000657.1 GCA_903876865.1 uncultured Acidobacteriia bacterium | reverse complement strand
GTCAAGAACCTGCGCGATTGGGGACTCCCCCTCGGCCGCCGCTTCCGCGCCCTCAAGCTCTGGTTCCTCATCCGCGAACAGGGCGTCCGCGGTCTGCAGGCGCGCCTCCGCCGCGATCTCGCCAACGCGCAGTGGCTGCTCTCCGAAATCCGCGAGCGGGCGGGTTGGAAGGTGCTCGCCCCGGTCCACCTCCAGACCCTCTGCGTGCGCTATGAACCCGCCGGCCTCTCCGGCGAAGCCCTCGACGCCCACACCCAGGCGTGGGTCGCCCGCATCAATCAGGGCGGCGAAGCCTATCTCACCCCCGCAATTCTGGACGGCCGCTGGATGGTGCGTGTTTCGATCGGGGCGCTACTGACGGAACGGAACCACGTGGAAGATCTCTGGGAACTGATGCGGAGGGAAGCCGAACTCTGACACGGACGAGGGCTCCCGAAGAGCCCCCCTCGTAACGGATCTGCAGCCGTTAGACTACCGATACGTTCTCGGCCTGAAGGCCCTTCGGGCCCTGCTTCACTTCGAATTCCACCTGCGCGCCCTCATCGAGCGAGCGGTAGCCATTCGATTGGATTGCCGAAAAATGAACGAATACATCGTCGCCGCTCGCGCGCTGGATGAATCCAAAACCCTTGGCGGCATTGAACCACTTGACTGTACCTTTTTCCTTCACTTACATGTCTCCTGAAAAATCGATTCCCGTATCTTCTCAGATGGCATCGGACCGGTCAAGACCCGCCCACACTACCAGCCCTCGGCCACTCCGCCCCGTGGCGCAGGCGTTCCTGCCTGCTGCGCCGAGATTCGTCTCGGCGGCCTTTCCCCCTGCCTCAGCGCGCCCCCACGCCGAGCCGCGCCCGTAAGGAATCGGCACCGTCCTCCGACCCCTTCCCCCGTAGTGCAGAATGGAACTTGGTGCCGCGTGTGGAGTGAACCCGAACTCGTCGAACAGTTGCGCCGCAAAGCCCTTGTCCCGCCCTCCGCCGGGATCGTCCTCGGCATCGGCGACGATTGCGCGATCGTGCGTCCCCGTGGAGCCGCGGAAGACTGGCTCTACACCACCGACATGATGCTCGAAGGCACCCACTTCCTCCGTACCACTCACACTGCCGCCGATGCCGGCTGGAAGGCCCTCGCCCGCGGCCTCAGCGATATCGCGGCCATGGGCGGCGAACCGCGCTTCTGCCTCCTCTCCCTTGCCCTCGGGCCGTGGGTGGACCAGCGCTGGGTCGATGGCTTCTATCGCGGCCTGCTCTCGCTCGCCAACGCCACCGCCACCGCTCTGATTGGCGGAGATCTGGCGCACACGGACCGCGTCCTCTGCGATATCGTGGTCGCCGGCGTGGTTCCTCGTGGTGAGGCCCTGCGCCGCGACCGTGCGCGTGCGGGAGATGCGATCTATGTCTCCGGCCGCCTCGGCGGCAGCGCCCTCGGTTTGGAAACTGCGCGCGGACAAGCCTGGACGCGCCACAAGCGCCCATCGCCCCGCCTCGCACTCGGAGGCTTCCTCCGCGCCGCCGGCGTCCGCGCCGCCATGGACCTCAGCGACGGGCTCTCGCTCGACCTCCACCGCTTAGCCGCCGCCAGCGGACTCTGCGCCGAAATCACCGCGCCGCCGCGCTTCCCTGGCGCCACACTGGACCACTCGCTCCACGGCGGAGAAGATTACGAATTGCTCTTCACCGCCCCTCCGCGCACGCCGCTTCCGGCCCACTTCGAGGGCCTCCCTCTGACCCGCATCGGCACCATGCGCCGCGGCCTCGCCGGAGCCGTCCGGCTGGATGGAGCGCCGCTCGAACCGCTCGGCTACGACCACTTGAAAAGCCTATGAGTTCCCTTCCCGATCCCAAACCAGTGCTCAGCCTGATCGAGGCCTTCCGCCACTCCAAGACCATGTTCGCGGCCACCTCGCTGGGCGTCTTCGAACTCCTCCATGAAGCCCCCGCCACGGCCGCCGCGCTGGCCGCGCGCCTCTCCGCCAATCCCGATGCCGTGGCGCGCCTGCTCGATGGCTGCGCCGCACTCGGCCTCGTGGAAAAAGAAGTGGGCGTCTACTCCAACTCCCCGGCCGCCGAGACGTATCTTTATTCCGGCAGCGCCCACACCCTGCGCGGCTACGTGCGCTATTCCGATGAAGCGCTCTATCCCATGTGGGGCAACCTCGCCGACGCCGTGAAGGAAGGCAGCCATCGCTGGACCCAAAACTTCGGCCTCGATGGCCCCATCTTCAGCGCCTTCTTCCGCTCCGATGCGGCCATGCGCGATTTCCTGATGGGCATGCACGGCTTCGGTATGCTCACCTCGCCCAAATTGGTCGCGGCCTTCGACCTCAGCCGCTTCCGCCATCTGGTCGATCTCGGCGGCGCCACCGGGCATCTCGCCATCGCCGCCTGTGAACAGTACGCCGGCCTCCGCGCCACCGTCTTCGATCTGCCCCGCGCCACCGCGCTTGCCCTCGAACAGGTGGCGAAGTCCCCAGCCGCGGCCCGCATCGATGT
>CAIRBY010000656.1 GCA_903876865.1 uncultured Acidobacteriia bacterium | reverse complement strand
TGAACAGGTGTGGGCGTCACGAATTCGTTCTTATCGAGATTGCTCCGCAAGGCGGAGCAGAGGTTGAGTTCGGAAAAATGCTGCATCAATTGTGTTCGCTTCTTTAGCAGCGAACCGAAACGTTCTAAGCTCTCAGGATAGCAGTATTCACGTGTTTGCCAGGGCCGCCCATCTCGCCGCCCATCTCGCCGCCCATCTCGACGTGCGGTGTTTGGCGGAACCGCCGGACCACGCGGAGGTGCTTTGCCGGTTCGGAGATGTGCGTTCCTCGTCGTGCTCGACCGCGATCCGTTTGTCGAAGAGGCATCGCTTTCACGCACGATTCCAGTGGCGCGAACCATGGTGGGCGGCGCTGGGCATTTGAATCGTGAGACAGCCAATGGCGCATCCAAGATGCACTGCTCGACAGCCCGGACTTTTCTGAGGGCCCCCGGGGCCAGATCCGGCAGCGCGCCATTCTCTGCAACGCGTGTTCGATAATTGCTCCATGAGACTTCCGTCCACCGCCTGGTTCCTCTTGCTCGGCCTGGCTCCGGCACTATCCGCCCAGGAAACACAGGACGCCTTTTACTGGCTGGCCGAGATCAACAAAGCGTCGGCGGTAATGGTCGTCGAGCAGGGGATTGTGCCCAAACCGCTCGGGGCGCGGATTGCCGCGGCGGTGACGAAGGTCATCGCCGATGGGGCCCGGCCAGGCGCTCGCCGCTCCGGCGACTATTTACAGGTGGAGCAGGACCTTATTGCCGCCGGTGGGCCGGACGTGACCCGCTTGCACTCCGGGCGCAGCCGGCAGGACATAGGTTCCACCACACGACGCCTGTTCCTGCGTGCGGATGTTCTGGACACGCTCGCCAGTCTGAACGTGGCACGGGCAACGCTGCTCCAGATGGCGGCCGCGCATCCCGATGCAATCTTGCCCGCCTACACCTGGGGAGTTCAGGCGCAGCCGATCTCGTTTGGGCACTATATTCTGGCATACGCGGAGGCGCTTGATCGTGATGGCGAACGGCTGCGGCAGGCGTGGGCGCGGCTGAACCGTTCCCCGCTGGGCTCGGCTGCGCTGGGTACCTCCAGCTTTCCGGTGAACCGGACGAGGTTGGCGGAACTGCTCGGATTCGACGGGCTGGTGGAGAACTCGCTCGACGCCAATCAGATTTCGCCGCTCGATGGCGGCGCGGAACTGGTAAGCATCGCCGCCTCGGGCGCCCTCACCGTCAATATGCTGCTCGCCGACATCACCGCTCAATACGCCCAGACCCGGCCCTGGCTTCTGATGGCGGAAGGAAACCTCACCGGCACCAGCAGCATCATGCCTCAAAAGCGCAATCCCACAGGCATGGTGGCGCTCCGAACATCGGCCAGCACGGTGATTGGCGATGCGCAGACTTTCTTCATACAGTCCCACAACGTGCAGGCGGGAATGGGGGACTACAAAGGCGATCAGCCAGACAGGGTGTTGCAAGAGGCTGCGCGCATGTTCACGGGGTTGAGTGACCTGCTGAAGGTTTTCGTCTTTGACGAACCACGGGCGCTGGCGGAGGTGAACGCGGATTATTCGACCACGACGGAACTCGCCGATACTCTGCAGCGGGTTGCGGATGTGCCGTTTCGGGTGGGCCACCACTTTGCGTCGGAATTGGTCAACTATGGCCGCAGCCACAATTTACGGCCGGCCGAAATTTCCTTTGGCGAAGCGCAACACATTTACACAGAGTCGGCCCGGTCATTTCGTCTGGAAAATGCCCGCCTGCCGCTGGACGAAGTGCAATTCCGGCGCTCCCTCACAGCCGAAAATATGGTGCGCCAGAGCCAGGGCATCGGCGGCCCGCAACCGGCCGAAGTGGCTCGCATGCTCGCGAACGGTAACGCCCGGCTCCGCGCCGATCAGGAGTGGGTGCGGGCAACGCGCGCGAAACTGGAAGCGGCATCCAGTGGGCGCAACGCCGCCTTCCTGGGGCTGCGGACGGAAAAATAAGGGCGCGATGCCGGCACGGGCGTCGTGGCCCGCGGATTCGCCGCGTCCTTCAGATGACGGAGCCGCCGCTGACGTTGAGGCTCTGTCCGGTGATGAAGCGCGCATCCTCCGAGCAGAGAAACGCCACCACGTCCGCGATGTCCTCCGGCGTACCCATGCGGCCGAAGGCGTGCTGCTTGACCGCCCGCTGCAGGTTGGCCGGGTTCGACATGAACTCCGCCGTCATATCGCTGGTCACGTAGCCGGGTGCGATCGCGTTCACGCGGATGTGGCGCGGCGCCAGTTCGAGCGCCCAGCTTTGCGTGAGCGAATCGAGCGCGGCTTTGGTGGCGCCATAGAGGCTGCGTCCGCCGCCGACCCCGATTCTTCCGGCGACGGAAGAGATGTTGATGATCCGCCCGCCATCGTTCAGCAGGGGCAGGGCACACTGCGTCACCCAGAAGGGGCCTTTCAGATTGGTGGCCAGCAACTCCTCGACAAGTTGCGCGGAAGAGGAGCCAAGCGGCGTGCCCTTCCAGATGCCGGCGTTGTTGATGAGGAAGTCGAAGCGCAACTCTCCCAGCGCGGCGAACAGGGCATCGATCTCGCTGGTGGAGCCAAGATCGGCGTGAATCACGCGGACGTCCGCACCGATCTCATTCGCCACCGCTTCGGCGGCCGCGCGGTTGCGGTGGTAGTGCAGCACGATGCGCGCGCCGTCCTTCGCCAGCCTCAGGCAAATGGCGCGGCCGATCCCGCGCGAGCCTCCGGTGACGAGCGCGGTTTTCCCGTTCAGTCTTCCCATGCTCTTCCAGCCTCACTTCCCGCCTGCCTCACTTCCGGCAAGTGATAAGATGACCCTCACGTGACCACTCTACACTCCGGCGCAAGCGATCATCCCGTGAGCGATCACCGCGCG
>CAIRBY010000655.1 GCA_903876865.1 uncultured Acidobacteriia bacterium | reverse complement strand
TACCGCGTGGGCGATGGCCAGGTGTGGAGCGAGTGGCACACCTTCCGGACCGCCTCTGCCAAGCCGGACTCGTTCCGCTTCATCTATATAGGGGACGCGCAGAACAGTATCCGCTCGATGTGGTCCAGAACGATTCGTGCAGCCTTCGCCGCCGCGCCGGACGCGCGTTTCATCGCGCACGCGGGCGACCTGCTCGCCGAAGGCTACGACGACCGCCTCTGGGGCGAATGGACCGATGCCCTGGGCTTCATCAGCGGCATGGTGCCCAGCATTCCGGCGCCGGGCAATCACGACCTGCACCGCCCGCCCGGAAAACCGGATTCCAAAGGAGTCTTCAGTGTATCGGGGTTGTGGCGCTCTCACTTTGCCCTGCCCACCAATGGGCCGGGGATCGAAGAGATGCGCGGGCAATCCTATTACGTGGATTATCAGGGCGTCCGCATGATCGCGCTGGACGTCAACGTCTTCGCGAACGAGGCCTTCGAGCCGGGCGCGAAGCAACGCGTGTGGGACAGGCAACTGGAATGGCTAGGCAAGGTCCTGGGGGAGAATCCCAACCGCTGGACGATCGTGGTGCAGCATCAGCCCATCTACGCGGTAGCGAAGGGCCGCGAATACGCGGAGATGCGCGCCGCGCTCGCCCCGCTTTACGAGAAATATCACGTGGATCTGGTGCTGCAGGGCCACGATCACTCCTATGCGCGCAGCCACAAAGTGGCGGCGGGCAAGGTAGTAGCGCCGGATGAACCGGGCGTCATCTATGCGGTGTCGGTGAGCGGTCCGAAGATGTATCAGCTGGACGAACTGCACATGAACCTGATGGCGCTGGCCTTTGAGAAAACACAACTCTTCCAGGTAATCGAAGTGTCACCGGAGCGTCTGGTGTACGAATCGCACTCAGTGGCCGGCGCGGTCCTGGACTGCTTCGAACTCCGCAAGAGCGGAACGACGACGACCTACGTGAACCGCGCTCCGTCAAAACGTGGCGCAGGTAAAGGAACGCGCCAATGAAGCCCCAGCTTTCGTCACCCCCATCGCCTTCCATTGAGTCCAGGAGCATGTACCAACATATGAAACATCTCGCCGTCGTTTTCCTTTTCATTGGACTGGCTTTGCCACTGTCAGCCCAGGTAGATTACGCTTCTCTGAACGGTACCGTCACGGATTCCACCAAGTCCGTGATTCAGGGTGCCCGCGTGGTCGCGGTATCCAGCACGACCGGCTTCCGCCGCGAGACCGCCACCAGCGCCGCCGGCACGTACCAGATTTCCGGGATGGCGGTCGGCACCTACACCATCACGATCACGCGGGACGGCTTTAAGGCCTCCGAGTTTAAGGATGTCGAACTGGCTGTGGGACAACCGCGCACCATCGACGCGCACCTGGTGGTGGGCGCGATTACGGAGCGGGTGGAAGTCACGGCGACGCTGGAGACCCTGAACCGGAGTTCGGCGGAAGTGGGCGGCCTGATCGAAGCCGAGCAGATCAAGGAAATTCCCGTGAGTGGCCGAAACTGGGCCAGCCTCATGATGCTGGCGCCGGGCGCGGTGAATTACAGCGACGGCTCGCAGCGCAATATCCGCTTCAACGGCCACTCCATCGACGACGCGAACTACACCTTCGACGGCATCGATAACAATGGAGTCCAGGAGCAGACGCAGAAGGCCGAAACAAGATTGAATATCGCCCTCGATTCGATCGCCGAGTTCCGCGTCAGCACCGCGGTGTACAGCGCGGAGAGCGGTTCCGCGGGTGGCGTGCAGGTGCAGGTGGTTTCCAAGACCGGAACCAATCAGTTTCACGGCAGCACGTTCTACTCGCTGCGTAACGACGCGCTGGATGCCCGGTCGCCCTTTGACGGTGCGACCATTCCGGCGTTCACCCTGCACCAGTTCGGCGC
>CAIRBY010000654.1 GCA_903876865.1 uncultured Acidobacteriia bacterium | reverse complement strand
GCATTCTTGAGCGTGCCATCGGCGCCATAGAGATAGTAGTGGCCCCAGCCGTTGCGCTCGCTCCAGAAGACGAGTTCGGCGCCGTTGTTGATCACCTTGAGCGGCTTGCTCTCAATGAAGACGTTCATGCGCTCCTGGATGAGCGACTTCACTTCCCCGGTGGCGGTATCGGCTACGCAGACATCGAGGCGCTTCATATCGCGGGAGAGGCGGTTGAAATAGAGCTTGTCGCTGCCGGGACCGATCCAGAGGGACTCGGTCTTCTCATGCTCGCGGAGGCGCGCGGCGGGGCGATCGACCTCAATCTGCATGGTCTGGTCTTTGAACGCATCGGCTTTGGCGACCACCTTGGCCTTGGAGGCGACATCAAAGATTTCGAGTTGCGATTGCGGCGCGTTGGGTTCGCCGGGCATGGCATAGCTGTACGTTTCGAGCGTGGGGCGGGGATTGGCGAGGGCGCTGATGACCCAGAGCTTGGGGATCTTGCGATTGTCGCGGCGCACGAGGGCGAACTTTTTGGAATCGCGCGACCATGCGACCTGCCCGACGGCCTGGCGGACGCGGGTATTGTCCTGGCCCTGACCTTCCTGCTGGGTATCGTTCTGCTCTTGCAACTGCTGGTCGCCACCGCCACCGCCGCGTCCACCGTAGCCGTAGTCTTCGACGCCATCGGTGGAGAGCTGGGTTTCCTGAATGTCCTTGGCGTTCGCGTCTTTGACGGCTTTGGCGTAATTGGCGGCATCCATCATGAAGAGGTTGTGGTTGCGCGCGAACACGATGGTCTTGTCGTCGGGCGAGATGGAAGCCCAGGTGGGTTTGCGCTTGGGCGCCTCATCGAGCAGGGCGAGTTTGCCGGTGGTGAGTTCGTACTCGAAGGCGAGTTGTTTTTGGGTGCGGCTGGGGGGCGCGCCGAAATTGCCGCCGCCGCGACCGCCCAACTGCTGAGGCTCGTCGTTATTTTCTTCGGCATCGTTCTGCTGCTGGTTGCCGGCGCCATCGGTGGTGGTCACGGCAGAGGTGGATTTCTTCTCACCGGGGATGAGCGAATCCTTGGGGACGTTGACCTCGAATTGGATGGAGCCTTCGTTCTTGACGAAGCGGATGGCGGTGATGGGGAGGTGGTGCGAATCGTAGGGAATCCCGGTGGCGGTGGTGAGGGACGCGGCGAGCTTGGCGGGATCGAAGACCAGCGTCTTGCTCTTTTTGGCGGGATCGACGAGGTAGAACCTGCGCCCGGTGGAATTCTCGAAGCTGTACCAGAAGCGGTCGCCGGAATCCATCCAATGCGGCGTGACGGCGACATCGAAGATGAGCTTATTGACTTTGGCCGGTGTCCAGCGGGCGGCCAGTTCGTAATTCGCCTTGACGGGCTTCGGGGGGGCGGCGGGAACTCCATCCGCGCCCACGCCTGGGAGGGCAGTGAAAATCAGCGCGACTACGCCAAGAGCGAGCGCGGCATTCCGCAATCCATTTTTCATCGAGTCAACTCCTTGTTTGAGACATTGTGGCACATGGCTGTACACACATGGCTATCCGCCCGCGCCGGCACACCGTGTAAGATAAGTGTTTCCAGCAGGAGTCACCATGAAAACACTTATCTTTCTGGCACTCGCGGCAGCGGCGTACGCGCAGCCCGCGGCTACCACCTTGCCGAAAATCAAATTCACCGATACCCGGCTCGATAACGGACTGCGCGTGATCATCTCCGAAGATCACTATGCCCCCGTTTATGCGATCTGCGTGGCCTACAAAGTGGGCTCGAAGGACGAGCGCAAAGGGCGCACGGGCTTCGCGCACCTGTTCGAGCACATGATGTTCAAGGGCTCGGAAAATGTGGGCGTGGGCGAACTGGATTTTCTGATCTACACCAACGGCGGCAACTCCAACGGCACCACGAATACGGACCGCACCTCGTACTACGAAGTGCTGCCGAAGAATCAGCTGGACCTGGGGCTGTTCCTGGAAGCGGACCGGATGCGCGGCCTGGTGATCACGAAGGACAACCTGGAGAATCAGCGGCAGGCGGTGAAGGAAGAGCGGCGCCTGAACGGCGACAACCAGGCGTACGGCAAGACCAGCGAGAAGCTGGAAGAACTGGTGTACGACAACTTCGCCTATCACCACTCCGTGATCGGTTCGATGGAAGATCTGGACGCGGCCTCGGTGGACGACGTGAAGGCGTTCTTCAAGACCTACTACGCGCCCAACAACGCGGTGCTGGCGCTGGTGGGCGATCTGGACACGAAAGAGACGCTGGCGAAGGTGAAGAAGTACTTCGGCGGCATTCAGCGGCAGGCGCCGCCAACTCCGGCGGACCTGGCCGAACCGGCGAAGACGGGCGAGCGTCGCGCGAAACTGGACGATCCGCTGGCGCGGCTGACGCGCATCGACCTGGCATACCGCATTCCGCCCTCGGGCAGCGCGGATGCGCGTGCGTTGACGGCGGCGGCGCAGATTCTGGGCGGCGGAGGCGGTGGGCGCGGCGGGGGCGGCGGCAACAACTCGCGCCTCTACCTGAAGCTGGTGCAAGAGAAGGAACTGGTGAGCAACGTCTCCTGCAATACGGACCGCCGCGTGGGTCCGGGCACGTTCCACATCACGGCGACGCTGCGTCCGGGGAAGACGACGGAAGAGGTGGAGGGCCTGATCGGCGAAGAGATCGCGCGGCTCTATTCGGAGCCGGTGACGGCGAAGGAATTGGGGCGCGTGCGCATCAATACGCGGCGCAGCGCGGAGGCGCGGATCACGGTGCTGAACCGGGCGCAGGCGCTGGCGGACGCGACGGCGGTGTTCGACGATCCCAACAAGATCAACAGCGATCTGGACGCGCAACTGGCGGTGACGCCGGCGGATATTCAGCGCGCGGCAAGGCGCATCTGGTGACCGCGAATCGCGTGGTGCTGATCACCAACCCGGCGGGCGCCTCGGGCGGACGGGGCAATCGGAGGAAGCAGTAATCATGACGAGAACACTTGCACTGACCCTGCTTCTGAGCGGCGCCGCGCTGGCGCAGGAACCGGAAGCCGGCACGTTTCGCGGCATGGTGCGGCTGAACCGCGCGCCGGTGTCGAATGAAGTTCTGAAAGTGAAACTGCCGCGTCCGGTGGAGCGGCAGCTATCGAACGGGCTGCGGCTGGTGATTCTGGAGAGCCACCGCGCGCCGACCATTTCCCTGAGCATCAACGTGCCCTCTTCGAATTTGCGGGACGGCGCGCTGGCCGGGGTGGCGGAGGCGACGGCGGCGATGATGATGCTGGGCACCACGACGAAGAATTCGCGGCAGATTTCCGAAGCGCTGGCGGACCTGGGCGCGACGGTGAATTTCGGCGGAGGCGGTGGTGGCGGCGGACGCGGAGGCGGTGGGGGAGCGGGCGGTTCCGGCACCATCACGGTCAATTCGCTGACGGAAAACTTCGATGCGGCGCTCGCCATCATGAGCGATATTCTGCTGCACCCTTCATTCCCGGCGGATGAACTGGAGAAGTGGAAGACGCGGCAGCGCAGCCAGTTGGAGCAGGCGCGGACGCAGCCGGCCGGCCTGGCGAACGAGGCGCTGATGCGCGTGCTGTATCCGAACGACGCGCGCCAGTTCACGCGGCTGACGGTGGAGGCGCTGAACAAGATCAAGCGCGAAGACCTGATCGAGCATCACAAAAAGTTCTTCGTGCCCTCGGGCGAACTGGCGGGGATCTCGGGCGACATCGCGCCAGCGGCGGCGGTGGCGAAACTGGAGAAGGCGATCGGCGGCTGGAAG
>CAIRBY010000653.1 GCA_903876865.1 uncultured Acidobacteriia bacterium | reverse complement strand
GCCACGTGACTGACGCCGCGGACGCGCGCGTACCCTCTCGCGGATAGTCCGGTCACGCTGCCACCCGCTGCGCCGCGATCGCATCAAACGATTCGCTCGTGCCCTCAAGCACCGCCACACCGCCGGCGAACGCCTGCCACCTGCGCACGATAACGTCGCAGTACTTCGGGTCCAGTTCCATCACGCGCGCCTGGCGGCCAGCCTTCTCGCACGCGATGACCGTGGTGCCGGACCCACCAAACGGGTCCAGGATCGTGTCGCGCGTCTTGCTGCTGTTCCGGACTGCGCGTTCGACGAGCTCCACAGGCTTCATCGTCGGATGCAGATCGTTGACGTGCGGCTTGGCGATCGCCCACACGTCACCCTGGTTGCGGGCGCCGCACCAGAAGTGGTCCACGCCTTCCTTCCAGCCATACAGAATCGGCTCGTACTGGCGTTGGTAATCCGACCGGCCCATGGTGAAGGTGTTCTTCGCCCAGATGACGAACGTGGACCAGTGGCCTCCGGCCGCGCGGAAAGCAGTCTGCAGCGTGGCCATCTCCGACGAGGACATGCAGATGTAGATGCCGCCCTTGCAGACCGCCACCATCTGCGTGCACGCGTCCAAAAGGAACTGCGCGAATTCGGCGCCCAGGTTGTCGTTGGCGATCGTCCGGTTCGTTCCCCGGAGTTTGTCTTTCATCGTGGCGCCGTAGTTGACGTTGTACGGTGGATCGCAAAACACCATGTCCGCCAGCCCGCCGTCCAGCACCTTCTCCACGTCCGCCAGGATGGTCGCGTCGCCACACAGCAGCCGGTGGTCACCCAGGATCCACAGGTCTCCCTGCACGGTGACCACTGCGACCTGTACTTCCGGGACGCCGTCCTCGTCGGTCAGCCCCTCCGCCACGTCGCCTGCCATGAGGCTTTCCAGTTCGGCGGTGGAGAAGCCGATCAGGTCCAGATTGAAACCGGAGACTTCGAGATCCTGCAACTCGATGCGCAGCATCTCCTCGTCCCACCCCGCGTTGAGCGCGAGCTTATTGTCAGCCAGGACGAGCGCGCGACGTTGCGCCTCGGTAAGGTGGCCCAGCACGATTACCGGCACCTCCAGCATCCCCAGCCGGCGCGCGGCCGCCAGGCGAGCGTGGCCGGCGATGATGACTCCATCAGCGCCGACCAGGATCGGAGACGTCCACCCGAACTCCTTGATAGAAGCCGCTACCTGGGCGATCTGATCGTCGGAGTGGGTGCGCGCATTTCTGGCGTATGGGATCAGCTTCTCAACCGACCACATCGCCACTTGCAGGTTGGTCATATCGGAACGATCTACTTCGCGGCGGTCGCCTTCGACGTGAAGACGCCGGACTTGTTGAACACCCCGACGACCGAGTCGACCAGGCTGCTGATCTGCTGGACGTGCTGCTCGGGGAACTGCGTCCCCGCCCCGGCAATCGTGGTGATGATGTCCATGGCCACTTGCTTCTTGGCGACGCCCGGAGCGTTCTGGATCGATCCTTCCACGGCGGCTACAGTTTGCAAGACCACCGGGAGGTACATGAGTAACAGCGAAAGCCACTGCATCGTAGGTTTCCTTTCAAGACGTGAGGGGCGGTGACCGTCCACCGCCCAAGTTGGGGTTATGCCTTCGGCTGCGCCTGCGCGACCACGTTGCCGATCGACGTGGTCGCGGTGGCCAAAGCCTGGATGATCTGCTGCAGCGCAGCGATCACCGGCGCCACCGACGCGTCCACCTGCTTTGCGACCGCACCCGCCACCGTCTCTGCGGCGACGCCCGCGCCAGCCGCAGCCACGTCGGTGGCGCGGTTGGCAGGTACGGCACCTGCGGTGAGGTTCATGCCCGTCCCCGCAGCCACCGGATTCCAGAAGGAATCGTGCGCCAGGTTGTTCAACTGCATGTGCTGCTTGGCCACCATGTTCGCGGTCTCGACCGCGTTCTGGAGAGCCTGCGACGCGATCTGGTTCATGCGCGTCTGCTCGATCTGTGCCTGGCGCGCTGCCTGGACGTCGAGGTCCTGGTAGACGTCGTACGTGCGCTTCAGATTGGCGTACGTGATGCGCTGATTCTCGTTGTGGGTGGCGCCGCCGGTCGCGCTGGCATTGTCGAATTCGTCGGCGGTGGCGCTCTGGGTTCTGGTTTCGTCGGGCATAGCTGTCTCCTTGCTGGGTGCTGTTGGTGGAAGCCTCCGAGGGCGTCCGTTAGGTCGAACTCACCGCTCCTTGCGGCGGTGCCTTCGGTCCGTAGAAAGGTCTGGGCCCGTCGTGCCGGGTGGCGCCGGCATCCGTAGCCTTCGGGTTCAAAGCCTGGTTGGGGTCGACGCCGCGGGTGGCCGCCACCTTCGCGGACGACCGCTCCGCCAGCATCCGCTGTACCGTGGCTGCGTCCGCACCGGCGCCGGCCAGGTCGTGCATCGGGTTGCCCTTCGCGAAGCGATGCATCCCCTTGATCGGGGCGGGTGCATCCGCGCTCACACCCCGTTGCGCCGCGACGTCCGCCAGGGAGTCTCCGTTGGACTCCAACATGGCGTCGCAGCCGAGGTTGATCAAGCGGCGCACAATCACGTCACAATACGCTGGGCTAATCTCACAGCCGTATCCAACCCGCCCCAGCGCATGGGCGGCGGCCATCGTGGTCCCCGAACCCATGAACGGGTCGTAGACGATATCGCCAGCGTCGGAGTAAGCCTTCAGGAAGAAGTCCACCAGCGCCCGGGGAAACGGAGCCGAGTGCGACCCCTGGCTGTGCTCGCTCTTTACTTCGATCACGTTGCTCGGCCGCGCCAGACCGGTGT
>CAIRBY010000652.1 GCA_903876865.1 uncultured Acidobacteriia bacterium | reverse complement strand
TTCCCGAACCGGCGTCCATTCTCTTTCTCGGCACTTGTCTCGTTGGAGTCGCCGCATTGCGCCGCCGCCGCCTTACCCCGTAGTAGGACAGGCCTCCCGGCCTGTCCCTCTTCCTCGATTGAAATACCACTGAGCACACAGGACAGGCCGGGAGGCCTGTCCTACTCCTCAGTGCGACATCGAGTACACCACGTAGTTCACTCCCAGCCGGATGCCTAACGCCGAAAATCGCTCGGGGTAGCCCGGATCGTCGGCCCACTCCCAGCTATCGCCCACATCGCTATTGAACGTCATGGCGACCATCAACCGGCGGTGGTCGTCATAGATCCCCATCCAGTGCGCTTTCGTGCCCGCCGCGCGCTGCCCCATCCCGCCGCGTCCGCCGCCGCGCAGCGACCATTGCCCGAGCACCTGATACCGGTCGTCCAGATCGTACACCGCGTGGAAGATCGGGTCGGCATTGTCGATCTCCTCCACGGCGCGCTCCGGGAAGACCTTGGTCATGCTCTGGGCAAAACGGGCGTATTCGTCGGGTCCCCAGAAGTCGTCCATGTAGATGAAGCCGCCGCGCAGCAGATACTCGCGTAGCGTCTTTACCTGCGGGTCCGTGAGCTTCCAATCGCCCATCTCTCCCGCCACCATCCACGGCCAGTTGTAGAAATCGTCCAGATCGTCCGGATTGGAAGGCTGCTCGACGCTGCGCACCGAGATGCGCGTCAACCGCCGCAGCGCCAGAGCGAAGTGACGGTCCGCGCGCGGGTAATCCTGCGTCCAACTGGTGCCGCCCTCGCGCCAGTCCAGTCGCCCGCCTCTCCAGCGTGCGAAGCGCGCCTCGGGATGCTGCGGATACATCAGCCGCGCCTGCACCCACTCCGTCTTCTCCTGCCAGTCCGGAGGCAGCGGGACGTTGTCGTAGGGTTCCATCGAAGGGTAAAGGCGAAAGGGTTTCTGGAACGCGTATAGCGCACCTATGGCGAGCAATCCGGTACCCAGCAGAACCAACGCCCTTCGAGAATTCACGCCGACCGCCTCGCACGCAGGATAGCAAATCCAGCGCGCCACGCCCCGGGTTTCCGCCTAGCCCTTCACCGTGACAATCGCCGTCGGCAACTTCTCCGCCGAGACGCTGATCGCCGCCTGGCCCTGCTTCATGCGTGCGCGGATCACCGCGCGGCCGTTATAAAGCTCCACCTGCCGGGAACCGGTCGAGGTTCCCAGGTTGTGGATCAGTTCGCCATCGCCCGCAATCGCGAAGCGGACCGCGTTGCGCGCGTCCAGGCAGAGCACGCCCTTGGCATCGAACAGGCGCGCCTGCAACGTCACCACCGCGCCCTCGCGCCCGGTCTCTTCGATCACCAGTTTCGCGGGCTTCTCCCACTTGGCCGTCTGGTATTGCAGCCGCACCTCGTCGGTCACTTCCGCCCCGCCCTTTTTCGCGACCACGCGCAGATGATTCTCGCCCGCCGTGAAGGCCACCATCCAGCGCAGCCCCGCGCACGGGAAATCCTGACTGCTGCGCTGCTTCACGCCGCAGGATTTGCCGTTGAGGAAGAGTTCGGCGGACGCGCAATTCGAGTAGACCTTCACCATCTTCTGCTCGCCCGCCGCGCCCCAGCGGATCGGCCACGAGTGCCCGTAAATCCGCGCCATCGGCTTCGCCGCCCAATACGATTGGAAGACGTAGAAGCCTTCCTTGGGCGTCATATCGCGCTCCACCACGCCCTTCTGATTCATGCGCGGCACCGGGTTCTCCGGACGCAGCGGCGTGGAGAAATCCTTGAAGACCCACATCGCGCTGCCCGCCAGGAAGTCCATCGTCTCCTGCTCTTTCAGATGCCAGTCGAAGAGATTGCAGATGTAGGTCTCGCTCCAATCGCCATCCTTCGACGCGCGTGTAGTGCCGCCCGTGAGCAGGTACGCGCGATCCTTCTCTTCCACGCCCTGCCCTGTCGAGATCTTGGAGAGAATCGTGTCCGGATCTTCCGAGTGCCGCCGCGCATGGCTATCGCCGCCCCACTCGATGTGCAGCATCCGGTCCACCTTCTTGGCCTCCTTCTCCGTGGACGCCTTGTACTCTGTGTAGCGTCCGCTATACCAGCCCGCCCAGATCGAGGGCGAGTAGACGTCCGGCACATCCGCGGCGAAGGGGCAGCGGCGGATCGCGGTCAGGCGCGAAGGGTCGAGCTTGTGCGCCAGGTCGTTCAACTCGCTCATGAAGGCGCGCACGCCCTTCTCGTCGAAGGTTTCGAAATCACCCGGCCAATCGTTCTCATTGCCGAGGCCCCAGAAGATCACCGAGGGGTGATTGCGATGCTGGTCGATCATGTTGCGCATCATCCGCCGTGCCTGCTCGCGGTAGATTTCGCCGCCCACGCCGCCGCGGCACCAGGGAATCTCTTCCCACACCACCAGGCCCAGTTCGTCGCACAGTTCGAGCGCCAGTCGCGAGCCCTGGTAGTGGCCCAGTCGCACGAAGTTGCAGCCCATCTCCTTCATGAGCGTGAACTCCTGCCGGATCAGCTCATCGGTCAGCGCGGCGGCGAGTCCGGCGTGGTCCTCATGCCGCTGCGTGCCGCGCAGGAAAAGCTTCTCGCCGTTCAGGTGGAAGACGCCGTGTTTGGGGAAGTCGAACCAGCGCAGGCCGAAGCGGCTTTCCAGTTGCTGTTCGCCGTGTACGCTCTTGATCGCGACCGAGCAGCGGTAGAGATTCGGCTGCGCGATCGACCACAGCGCGGGCGCGGCCACCGCGAACGCGGCCAGCTCCTGCGCGCCGCTCCACGGGGCCAGCGATTTCGTGGAAGTGTGCACCACCTTCCCCGCCGGATCCGTCACCCGGAGTTCGAGTTCCACTTTGTCCGCGAGCGCCGCCGGGTTATACAGCCGCGCCTTCACGGAGACGGACGCCTTGCCCGGCGCGGTGCTGCTATCCACCTGCACCTGCTCCAGGCTCAGCGCCGGCACGTACGCCAGATTCACGTGGCGGTAAAGCCCGCCGTAGCGGTTGAAATCGCTCTGATCCGAAGGGATCATCTCCTGGTTGCGCGAGTTGTCGCACTGAATCGCCAGTTGCACCTGCCCCTTGGCATCGGGACGCTTGGCCGAGCGCGCCGCGGCATCGGTGATATCGAGCGTGAACTCGTCGTAGCCGCCCACGTGCTTGCCCGCGCTTTCCAGGCCCACGAAGACTTCCGTCTTCTGTCCCGCGCCTTCGAAGTGCAGCAGCGTGCGGCCCTTGGGAAAGGGATTCTGCGCCGCGAACGCAGTCCGATACCAGCCCGGGCCTTCGTAGTACGCGTGGTCCGGATCCACCGAGTCGAACGCATTGAAACAGTGCGGCAGCGTGACCGCGTCCCACGCGACGTTGTCGCTCGCCGCTTTACCGCGCCACGCTTCCCACACCGTCCCGAGTTGGCCCCGATAATGCTCCCACCCGGTGGTGAGGCGCCGCACCGCGGCGTCGTTCGTGGCGGCAGCTGCGGAGGAGGAGTGGAGGGCGGCTCCGGCGATCACCGCGGACGCGGTCTGGAAGAGTTGGCGGCGCGTCAGTCCCGTGCCGGCCTGATTTCGGATCTGCATATCTCCGAACAGTGTAACCCCATTGGCCCCGCCAAATGCCGCGTGGACAATGCCTGGGTTTATCTGTGTGAATCTATGTTTATCTGTGTGAATCTATGTTTATCTGCGGCTCAGACTCTCTTTGAATCCGCCGCCGCAGCAGCAGTATCGCGTCATTCACCGGCGAGGGATGCATCGCCGTAGGTGGACCGCCGCGGAAGTTGTTGATGCCCTCAATCAGCGCGTCCAGCAGGGAACGGCGGCACACCAGCAAGGCAATCAAACTCAGAATCAAAACCGCGAAGATCCAGTTGTCGCTTGCCATAGCTCCTCCTCGCGTCTTACCCGCGCCACGCGATGCCGACGTTCAGCTTCTTTCGCGCGTATTCGAAGCTGCGCTCCAGATCCACGCGCTGCTGTTCCTTAAGAGCTTCGTCCATCACCGCGGCCTTCTTCAGTCCGGGCACGTCCTCGATCACCATTGCCCCCATGAAAGGATGGCCCTTCTTCGCGATCGCCACGAACCGCGCGAACTCCCATGCCGGCATCTTCGGGAACGCCTTCCAGAACTCCGCGTCCAGATACGGCATCAGCCGCGGCGGGCGTCCCGTGATGATCTCCAGTTGCATGGTGGATTGCGGACACAGTTCGCGGAAGCGCTTCACGAAGCCGGTCAGATCGATATTGCCGTCGCCCAGCGCCGTCCATTGCCCCGCTGCTCCGTGCTCGTACTCGAACAGGATCGAATCGCGGATGTGCGTCGTGATCACATACGGCGCCAGCGTCTCCAGGCTCACCATCGGGTCTTCCACGCACCAGATCGGATTGCCGTTATCCAGACAGGAGCCGACGAAATCCTTACCCGCCTCCTTGATCACCGTGACCACTTCGCGCGCCTGCATATCGCCCGAGTGATTCTCCAGCGCGATCTTCACGCCCAGGTCCAGCGCCTCGCTGCGCACGGAGCGGAATGCCTTGATCGTGGTCTCCATGTGGGCTTCGATCGGCAGCGGCCCCAGCCGGTCTTCGCTCGACCCCATGTAGACCCGCATCGCCTTGGCGCCGACCGCCTTGGATGCCCGCAGCCCTTCCAGCAGTTGCTGCCGCGCCGGCGGACCGTTCTTCGCGAAGCTCTTGCTGGTTTCGCAGATGCAGCCCATGCCGCTGTCGATCTGAATGTTGAGCTGCGCCGCGCGGTCTTTCACCTTTTGCAGGTTCGCCGGATCCAATCCGCCGTAATCCCCCAGCGCGGAAAACTGGATCGTGTCCAGTTTCTGGCTCGCGGCGTAATCGAGCAGTTGCACGCCTTTCCATTTGAACGCGCGCAGGGAATAGGTGTCGAAGCCCAGTTTTACGGGCACTTCGGATGCGGCGGCCGAAGCCTTCGCCGCCATCGCGGCGGCCGGAATCGTCTGCAGAAACGTGCGGCGGAGCATGTCTGTACTGTATCGCAAGCCGCCTGCCCTTGCGCGCCCCGGTTGGCCCCTGTTTTGCATAACAGCCCAGGGTGCTTCGTCTAAGTGCTTGTGTTGCTTCGAGTTCATCGCCTGGGAAGCGTGCCGTTTGGGCACACCAGTGTGGTGACGGAGCGTCACTCAAGGTATCGGCATTTATGGCGGAAAGCCTTGCTATAATTAGGGTTCAGATCCACGCCTAGGCGTTCTTAACGATATTGCGCATGAAGTGCATTTCCGTATTCCTACTCTGTGCGGCCGCTGTTTGCGCCGCTGACTTCACCACGGGACAAGCCGCCCGATTGGTCATCGGGCAGCAGACGTTCACTGCCCAGAATTCCAATTCGAGCGACACGGTCCTCGGTGCTGCCAGCGGGCTCGCGTACGCCGCCGATACGCTGTTTGTAGCCGATTCCAACCGGGTCGGCGCTTCCCCCAACAACCACCGCGTATTGCTCTACCAGAACCTCTCCGGCATGTTGCCCTCGCCTACCGATTCGCTGACCTATAACCGCAAGTGTCCGGTCTGCGTCGGTCAGGCCACCATGGTGCTCGGCCAGCCGGATTTCAGTACCACCACGGAGAACCTCGCTGCCTCGTCCAATAACCTGCGCCTGCCCACGGCGATCGCCTCCGATGGCGTCCACCTCGTGGTCGCGGATACCAACCACAACCGCGTCCTGATCTGGAATCGGATTCCCACCACCAACAACTCACCTGCCGATGTCGTGTTGGGCCAGCCCAACTTCACCAGTTCCGGCGTCGTGGGCAACACCCCCACCGCCTCATCCCTGCGCGGTCCTCAGGGAGTCTGGATTCAGAACGGCAAACTCTACATCGCCGATACCGGGAACAATCGCGTCATCATCTTCAATAAGATCCCGACCGCCAACGGCACCGCCGCCGATGTGGTCCTCGGCCAGCCCAACTTCACCACCTTCGTCCAGCCGGACCTGACACAGGTGACCCAGAACGTCGCCGCCAACCTGCTCCTCAATCCCGTGGCCGTCAGTTCAGACGGCGTGCGCCTCTTTGTTACCGATCTGGGCTACAACCGGGTTCTGATTTTCAACTCGATCCCCACCGCCAACCAGACTGCCGCGGACGTCGCGATCGGCCAGCCCGATCTCACCAGTTCGATCGCGAACAACGCCTTCTCGGTGGATACCACCATTACCCCGGCCAAAGAGACGGCGGTATTGTGCAAGGTTTCCAACGGCACCGACACCAACAGCAATCCGACCTATCCCTCGACCTGCAACGCCACCCTGAGCTTCCCGCGCTTCGCGCTCGCCGCCGGCAACCGCCTCTTCATCGCCGATGGCGGCAATGACCGCGTCCTGATCTTCAACAAGATCCCGACCTCTAGCGGCGCCTTGGCCGACATGGTCATCGGGCAGGTGGGTGGTTCCGTGAATCAGGCCTCCGATGCCGCCGATTCGCTGCGCACCCCGCAATCCCTCGCCTGGGATGGCACCAACCTCTACGTGAGCGATGCCTACAACCGCCGCATTACGGTCTATTCCATCGGCGCCAATACGGTTCCCTACGCCGGCGTGGTCAATTCCGCCTCGCTCGATATCGTGGCGAAGGGGAGCCTGACGCTCTCCGGTACGATTCAGGCGGGCGACGTGGTCGATTTCAACGTGGGCGGCACCAGCACCAGTGACGCCACCACCGGCAAGACCACCATCAGCGGCGGTGTGGACTACAAGTACACCGTGCTCGCCGCCGATACCGTCAACGGCATCATCACCACGATTGCGAACATGATCAACAGTTCCAACAGTGGAGCCGGTGACCCCAACGTCTACGCCATTCCGGATCTGCAGACCAGTGTCGTGCTGCTCACCTCCCGCCTCAAGGGTACCCTCGGGAACGCCACTACTCTGTTCATCACCATCACGCCCGTCTCCACCGCCGCAACCGCGGGGTTGACGGGGAGCGTGAGTTCTTCCACCCTCTCCGGCGGCGGTGATGCCGCCTCCCTCGCGCCGGGCACCATCGCCCAGGTACAGGGAACCGGGCTCGCCAATACCACCATTTCCGCCGACCTGACCAAGCCCCAATTGCCCACCAAACTGGGCGGCACGCAGGTCTATTTCAACGGCATCGCCGCGCCCCTGGTGATGGTCTCCCCCACCATGATCAATGCGCAGATCCCCTGGGAACTCGCCGATACCACCAGCATCAACGCCTTTGTCCGCACCGAGAATCCGGATGGCACCGTCATGGTGACTACTCCCGTGGCAGTGACC
>CAIRBY010000651.1 GCA_903876865.1 uncultured Acidobacteriia bacterium | reverse complement strand
CGTCTCGACATTCGTGTCGAGATTGGCTGGCTGGGGGGAGAAAAGGCCGCCGAGACGAATCTCGGCGCTGCAGGCAGGAATGCCTGCGCCACAGTGAGGGGAGGGGCTAGGCGAGGCCCAGGCGACGTTAGTGAGCGCTGGGGTCGTAGAGGCAGAGAGGGTCGGAGGCGAGGGGGTCGCCGGTGGCGGCGAAGGCTCGGGCGCGGGAGCCGCCGCAGAGGGTGCGGTAATCGCAGACGCCGCAGCGGTCTTCGAACTGGGCGGGATCGTGCAACTGGCGGAATAGCGGGGAGTCGCGGTACATCTCCACCAGACTGTCCTTGCGGATATTGCCGACGGGCAGGGGCAGGAAGCCGGCCGGGCAGATGTCGCCGGTGTTGGAGACGAAGACGATGCCGTGGCCATCGCGGATGCCATAGCTGCGGGTGGCGCCGCTGCGCTGGATCTGCTCGCCCGTCATGCCATCGGCGCGCATGCGTTCGAGGGCGACGCGGCGGAAGGAGGGCGCTTCGGTGGTGGAGACGGTGAACTCGGCCACCTTCGAGGTGTCGTGAATCCAGTTCATCAACTGCTCGGCCTGCTCTGGCGTGAGCGGCTGCAGGACCTTGCCGCGGCCCACGGAGATCAGAAAGAAGAGGCTCCAGCGGGCGATGCCGAAGGGCTTGAGCAGCTCGAAGATTCCGGGAGCGTCGCCGGCAGTTTCGGCGGCGGCGAGCGTGTTCACCTGCACCGGCATGCCGAGTTCCTGCGCCCAGCCGAGCGCCTTCATGGTGAGATCGAAGGTGCCGGGGACGCCGCGGATGGAATCGTGGCGCTCGGCGGTGGAGCCATCGAGGCTGAGGCCGAGGCCATCCACGCCGTGCTCCCTGAGTTTGACCAGCACTTCGCGGGTGAGCGCGGGGGTGGCGGCGGGAGTGATGGAGCAGGAGATGCCGAGGCGGCGGGCCTCATCGATCAGAGGGTAGAGATCGGCGCGCGCGAGCGGGTCGCCGCCGGTGAGAATGAGTTGCGGCAGGGGACGGTCGAACTGTGGGATCTGGCGCAGGAAGGCCACGCTCTCTTCGTGATTCAGCTCCATGGGATGGGGCGCGGAAATCGCCTCGGCGCGGCAGTGGCGGCAGGCGAGGGAGCAGGATTGCGTCATCTCCCAATAGATGTTCATCGGGTTCTTGGAGAAATCCCTCGGGGCGTGGTGAGAGTGGCTGTGTCCGGTTCCCATTTGCCTCAATCATAACCTCTGGCGCGGGGCGGCGCGAGGCAGCGAGTTGGGTGGGCAACGGACGGGCGCCCGGGCTCGCGCATTCGGGCGGCGCTTCGTGCTATAAATCGCCTGTCGAGCCACACGGTTATGACCGCGCGGAGCAGGCTGCGCCATGCCCTGCGCCACCGCGAACGGGACGGAGTCCGGTGCAGTTTGAGGGTAGCGGAGCCTTGCATGTCTGATCTGGAAACGTTGAGAAAGGCCGTCATCGAAGGCAATTGGAAGGCCGCGGCGGCGGCTACGCGGGCGGCGCTGGACGCGGGCGTGGAGCCGCTGGAGATTGTCACCCAACTGCTGGTGCCGGCGATGGACGAAGTGGGGCGGCTATTCGAGTGCGAGGAGTATTTCGTGCCGGAGATGCTGCTCTCGGCGCGGGCGATGAAGGCCTCGATGGAGATGGTGCGTCCGCTGCTCGCGGCGGCGGGAACGGAGCCGGTGGGGCGGGTGGTGATCGGCACGGTGAAAGGCGACCTGCACGATATCGGCAAGAACCTGGTGGCCTCGATGCTGGAGGGCGGCGGCTTTGAAGTGATCGATCTGGGCGCGGATGTGTCGCCGGACCGCTTCATCGACGCGGTGACCACGCGCCACGCGAACCTGGTGGCGCTTTCGGCGCTGCTGACGGTGACCATGCCTTCGATGAAGACGACGATCGCGGCGATTGAAGCGGCGGGCCTGCGGGACCGGGTGAAGATCATGGTGGGCGGCGCGCCGGTAACGCAGCAGTACGCGGACGCGATCGGGGCGGATGGATATAGCGAGAGCGCGGGCGGGGCGGTAGCGCTGGCGCGGCGGCTGGTGGGCGTGTGAGGCGGGCGCAATGAGCCGGCTGAGCGAGTGGTTGCAGGACGGAGTGCGCATCACGGATGGCGCATGGGGCACGCAATTGCAGGCGCGCGGACTGGCGCTCGGGGCGTCGCCGGATAGCTGGAACCTGACCCATCCGGAGCGCGTGGAAGAGGTGGCGCGGGCGTATGTGGAGGCGGGGAGCGAAGTGATTCTGACCAACACGTTCCGCGCCAACGCGCTGGCGATGGAAGGCGATCTGGACGCGATCAATCGCGCCGGGGTACAGATTTCGTTACGTGCGGCAAAGGGGCGTGCGGCAAAGGGGCGTGCGCTGGTGTTCGCATCGATCGGTCCCACGGGCAAGATGCTGATGACGGGCGAGACCACGGCGGAGCAGATGAGCGCAGCCTTCGCGGCGCAGGCGGCGAGCCTGGCGGCGGCGGGCGCGGACGCGCTGCTGATCGAGACCATGAGCGATACGGACGAGGCGCGCCTCGCGGTGACGGCGGCCAAGCGCACGGGCCTGCCGGTGATTGTCTCTTTCGCGTTCGATTCGGGGCGGAATAAGGACCGCACGATGATGGGCGCTACACCGGAGGCGGTGGCGGCGGCGATGGCGGAAGCGGGCGCGGACGGAGTGGGCGCGAATTGCGGCGTGGGTGTGGAGCATGCCGCGGCGCTGTGCGCGAGGCTGCGCGCGGCGTGCGAGTTGCCGGTGTGGATCAAGCCCAACGCGGGGCTGCCGAAGATGGAAGGCAGCGAGGTCCGCTACGACGTTTCGGCGGAGTGGTTCGCTGCGCATTTCGCGGCGCTGCGCGAGGCGGGGGCGGCGTTTGTGGGAGGCTGTTGCGGCTCCACGCCGGAGTTCATCGGCGCGCTGGTGAAGGCACGATGCGCCTGCGTCTGATCAGCTGCGAGGTGCTGTTCCGGGAGATGTGCGCGGCGTGCGCGCATTCGCCGCATCAGGTGGACGTGGAGTTTCTGCCCAAGGGGCTGCACGACCTGGGCGGCAAACCGATGGCGGCGGAGATTCAGGCAGTGGTGGACCGCACGCCGGAAGGGCTCTACGACGCGATCCTGCTGGGGTACGGGCTGTGCGGCAACGGGCTGGACGGGCTGCGGGCGCGGCATACGCGGCTGGTGCTGCCGAAGGCGCACGACTGCATCGGGATTCTGATGGGCGGGCGCGAGCGGTATCAGGTGTACTTCGACGCCAATCCCGGGACGTATTACCGGTCCACGGGATGGCTGGAGCGCGGCAAGGGGTTGAAGCAGCTGACGCACAATACGATGGGCTTCGACGAATCGCTGGAGGCGATGGTAGAGAAGTACGGCGAGGATGACGGTCGGTACCTTTATGAGGAGCTGACGCGGTACCGGTCGCAGTACAGTAAGCTGACGTTCATCGAGACGGGGCTGGAGGCAGGGGGTAAGTTCGTGGACGAGGCGGCGGCGGAGGCGAAGGAGCACGGGTGGAAGTTCGAGCGGCTGGCGGGCGAGTTGGGGTGGCTGCGGCGGCTGGTGGATGGGGAGTGGAGTGAGAGTGAGTTCGCGATTGCGGAACCGGGGCAGACGCTGGCGGCGAGTTATGACACGGCTGTGGTGAGGGCGGAAGGGTGAAGGCGGAAGCATGACAGAGCGGGAGGCGGCAGGGGGGCGGTCGGGAGCGGGGCGGGCAGGCGCGGACCGGAACGCGACAGGCCACGAAAAACGATGGCCTGTCCCACTGGAGCGGGCGGGGCAGGCGCTGGCGGCGAGTGATGACGCGGCTGTGGTGAGGGGTGAAGGCGGAAGCATGACAGGGCGGGAGGCGGCAGGGGGGCGGACGGGAGCGGGGCGGGCAGGCGCGGACCGGAACGCGACAGGCCACGAAAAACGAT
>CAIRBY010000650.1 GCA_903876865.1 uncultured Acidobacteriia bacterium | reverse complement strand
TCTACCAGTACCATCGCTACACCGACCTGCGCCTCGTCTTCGCGCCCGAATTCGCCATGGCCTTCTTCGGCGGCGACGCCGATAACTTCACCTACCCGCGCTACGATCTCGATATCGCCTTCCTCCGCGCCTACGAAAACGGCAAGCCCGCCGCCACCCCGCAGTTCCTCCCGTGGAGCGCCGAGGGCGTGAAGGATACCGATCTCGTCTTCGTCGCCGGCAATCCCGGCACCACCTCGCGACTCGCCACCATGGCCCAACTCGCCTTCTACCGCAACACCCAACTCCCCCTGCAACTCGCGCGCCTCCAGGCCCGCATCGTTGCCCTGCGCGAATTCGGCGCCAGGAGCGACGCCAACCGCCGCGCCGCCGAGCGCCCGCTCTTCAGCTACTCCAACAGCTTCAAGAGTTCTACCGGCAAACTCCTCGGCCTGCGCGACCCCCGCCTCACCGCGCGCAAGACCGCCTTCGAAAAGAAACTGCGCCGCGCCGTGGAAAACGACCCCAAACTCGGGCTCGAAGCGGCCAAGGTCTGGGACACCGTCGCCACCGCCTACAAGGAGTGGACTCCGCTCGAGAAACCCTACCAACTCCTCGAGCGCCCCGGCCCGCAAGGCTCCACCCTCTTCCGCATCGCCCGCCAGATTCTGCGCCTCCACGCCGAACGCGCCAAGCCCAACGCCGAACGCCTCGCCGAGTTCCGCGAGAGCAGCCGCAAAACCCTCGAACTCGCGCTCTACTCCCCTGCCCCCATCGACGACGCGCTCGAAACCCTGCTCCTCACCCAGTACTTCGAAGAGCTGAAAGCCCTCGGCGAGAAAGACGCGCCCGTCAAAGCCATCCTCCAGGGACGCACGCCCCAGCAGGCCGCCGAGGCCTTCGTCCACGCCACCAAACTCAAAGACGTCGCCGAACGCCGCCGCCTCGCCGCCGATGCCGGGACCATGACCAAGGCATCCGACGCCATGATCCAACTCGCGCAACTCCTCGACGCCCCCGCCCGCAAGCTGCGCAAAAAGTACGAGGACTCCATCGAATCCCTCGAAGCCTCCAGCGTCGATAAAATTGCGCGCTACCGTTTTCAGGTCCTCGGCGCCAACGATTATCCCGACGCCACCTTCACCCCGCGCGTCGCCTTCGGAGCCGTCAAAAGCTATCGCGATAAGACCGAAGCCCCCGTGCCCTACGCCACCACCTTCGGCGGAATGTACCATCGCGCCGGGAAAGACGAGCCTTATGTGCTCCCCCAACGCTGGCTGGATGCCAAGAGTTCGCTCGATCTGGTCACGCCCTTTAACTTCGTCAGCACCTGCGATATCACCGGCGGCAATTCCGGCAGCCCCACCGTCAATGCCAAGGGCGAAATCGTCGGCATCGTGTTCGATGGCAATATAGAGAGTCTGCCACTCACTTACCTCTACACCGAAGAACAGGCGCGCGCCGTACACGTTGCCTCGCAGGGCATCGTGGAAGCGCTGCGCAAGGTCTACCACGCCACCGCGCTCATCAGCGAACTGGGCGTCAAATAAGCATGCCTCCCACTCCCCAGCACACGCGTCCCGGCCTGCTCCGCCAGATCGGCTTCTTTAGCGCCACCGCTCTCGTGATCTCCAACATGGTCGGCACCGGCATTTTCGCAACCACCGGCTTCATGGCCGCGGATCTGGGCAGCCCGCAACTCATTCTGGCCTGCTGGGGAGTGGGCGCCCTCTTCGCCCTCGCCGGCGCGCTCAGCTACTCCGAACTCGGCGTCAACTTTCCCAGTTCCGGCGGCGAGTACGTTTACCTCACCCACGCCTACGGCCCCGAGTGGGGCTTCATGACCGGCTGGGTGAGTTTCTTCGCCGGCTTCTCCGCGCCCATCGCCGCCGCCGCTCTCGCCTTCAGCGATTATCTCGGCTACTTCTTCCCCGTCCTCAAGCAGGCCAACGCCGCCACCGTCATCGGCAGCGGCGCCTTCTCCCTGCGCCTCGGCGCCGGACAGACCATGGCCGCGGCCCTCATCGCCGGGCTCACCGTCCTCAACTGCTTCGGCGTCGGCCGCACCGCTAAAGTGCAGAACGTGCTCACCTCCACCAAACTCCTCGTCATCGCGGGCTTTGTGATTCTCGGCTTCACCGTGGGCGCCGGCGATTGGCACCACTTCTCCCAACACGCCGTGCGCACCTCCACCGTGAGCCTGCCTACCCAGTTCATGATCAGCCTGCTCTGGGTCATGGTCGGCTACAGCGGCTGGAACGCCGCCACCTATGTCGCCGAAGAGGTCCGCCGCCCCGAGCGCACCCTCCCCGCCGCCATCGCCGCCGGCAGCCTCACCGTCGCCGTGCTCTATCTCGGCCTCAACATGATTTACATCTACGCCACGCCCATGGAACAACTCAAGGGCGTGATCGCCGTGGGCACGCTCTCGGCGCGCAACCTCTTCGGCCCCGGCATCGGCGGAGTCTTCAGCGCGCTCATGGCCATCTCCATCGTCTCCACCGTGAACGCCATGGTCACCATCGGACCCCGCGTCTATTACGCCATGGCCAAGAATCGCGCCTTCTTCCCCGCCGCCGCCAAAGTCAGCGAGCGCTGGCACACCCCCGTCAACGCGATCCTCGCTCAGGGACTCTGCGCCATCGCCATGACCGTCACTCCCTTCCCCGAACTCGTCGTCTACATCGGCTTCAGCCTCACCCTCTTCACCGTGCTCTCCGTCGCCTCGATCTTCGTCTTCCGCAAGCGCCCCGGCTGGCAGCGGCTCAAGCCTCTGGAGTTTGCGTGGCCATTGATCCCGCTATCGTATATTCTGGTTGGGACCTGCATGATGGGTTACGGCGTGATCTGGCAGCCCCGCGCCTCACTGACGGCGCTCGCCACCGTGGGCGTCGGCGCCTTGGTGTATCGCTACGGAGTTCGCGCTCCAAAAGATCTGAACCTTTAGAGAGAGGTGTGGAATGTTATCGAGAAGAGACTTGGGCAAGATGGCCATGGCCGCCGTTCCCCTCGGGGCCCTGGCGCCTGCCGCGCACGCCGCGAAGATTGATTCCAAAGTGAAGGGTGTCCAGCTCGGAGCGCAGTCCTACAGCTTCCGCGACCGCCCCATGGATAAGGCCATCGCCGCCTTCAAAGAGGTCGGTCTCGGCGAATGCGAACTCTGGCAGGGACACGTCGAACCTCAGGGCGCCGGCGCCGCCGCCCGCGAAGAACTGCGCAAATGGCGCCTCACCACCCCGCTCGACCACTTCACCAAAGTGCGCAAACAGTGGAACGACGCCGGCATCGAACTCTACTCCTACAACCTCAGCTTCAACACCAGCTTCACGGACGAGGAAATCGAGCGCGGCTTCCTCATGGCCAAAGCCATGGGCGTCAAAGTCATCACCGCCTCCTCTACCCTTAACGCCGCCAAGAAGGTCGCGCCCTTCGCCGATAAGCACAAGGTCCAGGTCGCCATGCACGGCCACGATAACCTCACCGACCCGCAGCAGTTCGCCAAGCCCGAAAGCTTCGCCGCCGCCATCGCCATGTCGAAATACTTCATGATCAATCTCGACATCGGCCACTTCGTCTCTGCCGGCTACGATCCCATCGATTACCTCAAGCAGCACCACGACCGCATCGTCGATCTTCACATCAAGGACCGCACCAAAGCCCACGCCAATCTCCCCTTCGGCCAAGGCGAGACCCCCATCAAAGAGGTGCTGCAACTCCTCGCCAAAAACAAGTGGAAGATCCCCGCCAACATCGAGTATGAGTACAAAGGCGCGGACGCCGTCGTGGAAGTGAAAAAGTGCTTCCAGTTCATGAAAGACGCGCTCGCGTGAGTCCCGCACAGGTCCCTACGCGGGTCCGCTACTGGGTGATCGTCTTCGCGGTCGCCCTCGCCGTGGTGACGTATATCGACCGCGTCTCCATCGCGCAAGCGGCGCCCCTCATCTCCCGCGACCTCCACTTGGAGAAGTGGCAGATGGGCTGGGCCTTCACCGCCTTCGGCTGGGCCTATGCGCTCTTTGAAATCCCGGGCGGTTACCTCGGTGACCGCCTCGGCCCGCGCAGCGTCCTCATGCGCATCGTGCTCTGGTGGAGCGTCTTCACCGCCGCCACCGGCTGGGCCTGGAACTTCCTCTCCCTCAGCGTCACCCGCTTCCTCTTCGGCGCGGGCGAAGCCGGCTGCTTCCCCAACCTCACCAAAACCTTCACCACCTGGCTCCCCGAGGAAGAGCGTGTGCGCGCCCAGGGCATCATGTGGCTCAGCGCCCGCTGGGGCGGCGCCTTCACACCCGTCCTGGTCGCGTGGGTCATGGCCCGCGTGGGCTGGCGCCACTCCTTCGAAATCTTCGGCGCCCTCGGCGTCGTCTGGGCCGTCATTTTCTATCGCTGGTATCGCAACGACCCGTTGGAGAACCCCAACCTCAACGCCGCCGAGCGCGAACTCGTCCGCGAATCCTCCGCCAACGCCCGCGGTCACGGCGACGTTCCGTGGGCCAGATTCCTCGCCTCCCGCCAGGTCTGGATGACCTGCCTGCAATACTTCTGCCTCTCCTACGGCTGGTATTTCTACATCACCTGGCTGCCCACCTATCTCGGTGAGGCCCGCCACCTCAATGTCAGTTCCGTCGCCCTCTTCGGCATCGCCCCGCTCTTCATGGGCGGCCTCGGAAACCCCGTCAGCGTCTTCATCGGACGCCGCATCCAGCCCCTCGTCGGCAGCGTGGCCCAATCCCGCCGCGTCATGGCCTACATCGGCTTCGCCGGCGCCAGCGGCTTCCTTGTCCTCTCCACCCAGATGGACCGCCCCCTCGCCGCCGTGCTCGCCATCGGCCTGGCCAGCTTCTGCAACGACCTCGTCATGCCCGGCTCCTGGGCCACCTGCATGGACGTCGGCGGCAAACACGCCGGCTCCCTCTCCGGTGCCATGAACATGGCCGGCAACATCGGCGGCGCCATCTGCCCCCTCGCCATCGGCTACATCCTCCACTGGACCAACAACAACTGGAACCTCACCTTCTACCTCTCCGCCACCATCTACCTCATGGGCATCGTCTGCTGGTACTTCCTCGACCCCGTGACCCCGCTCGAAGAGTAGCGGCGCCCCTGCGTTATACTCGAAGAGTTGGATCTAGCGCCGGCGTAGCTCAGTTGGTAGAGCATCTGATTTGTAATCAGAGGGTCGGGGGTTCAAATCCCTCCGCCGGCTCCATCTAATTCCTTTTGCTCGTTATGGTTGCGACTGAATCGCGACCTTCATTCGATCTCTGCAATTCCACGTTGTGCCCAGATTTGTGCCCACCCTGTGCCTTTTCCATTGCAGCGCGCACATCGTCATCGTGCAGGTGGACGTAACGCATAGTTGTGTTCAGGTCGGAGTGGCCGGCGAGTTCCCACCGTCGACATCTGGGATTGCTAGGCCCTACAATGGTGCGCGATGGCACATGAGGCGCAGTTGGTCCCCGCCCGCGACTCTTCCGGCAGGGACATGCGACGGATAGTAATCCTGGCTCTGGCGTATTTTTTGGCCCACGAAGTCGCGCTGCAATTTCCCGACTCCCAGAAGATCCTCTCGGCGGTCTGGCCGGCGGGCGGCATCGGACTAGCGGCGCTTCTGCTCAGCCCGCGCCGTCGCTGGCCTCTGATCCTGTTTACGCTGTTCCTCGCGGGCAATTCCGCAAACCTGATCGCCGGGAGGCCCGTTCTCACCAGCGTGGGATTCATGGTTGCAAACCTCGCCGAGTCGCTGCTTTGCGCATCCCTGATTTCCTATTTCTGCGGGTCTGTCGTGCGTTTTGCACGAACCAGCGAAGTGTGGGCCTTGATCGTCTCCGCGGTAGCGGTAAACGGTGTCACGGCATTGCTTGGCGCCGGCGCCGCGGCGTTGGCGGGCGGAGCGCCGTATTGGGCGGCCTGGAGGACATGGTGGGTCTCCGACGGTCTTGGCATTCTGCTGGTCGCTCCGCTGATTCTCGCCTGGTCCAGCGATAAGGACTGGTTCTCCAGCCTCCGGTGGCATCGTGCGCTTGAGTCAGTATTGTTCCTGGCGATCTGGTGCGCAGCTACCATGCTGACATTCCAGCCCTATTCTGCGGAGCATTTGTGGCAACCCTACATGCTCTTTGCACTGCTCGGCTGGCCTGTCTTCCGGTTCGGCCAACGCGGCGTGACGGCGGCTTTGGTTGTGGCGGCGATGCTGGCAGTCACCAGCAAAGCCGTGAGCGTCGGACCGATTCTCTGGGGGGGCGCCGATCCCGTCGCACGCTTGCTAGCCGTTCAACTGTTCCTTGCGTTCGCGGGCGGCACGGCGCTCGTATTGGCTGCCAGTTACACCGAATCCCAGTCGGCCGGGAAGGCCGCCCAAGAGAGCCTCGCCCGGCTGCAACTCGCATTGGCGGAGCGCAATGTGGCGGAAGCGGCGCGGCAAACCGGCCAGTCGCTCCTGTCCGCGGTAGCAGACGCCACCTCAGACGCCATCTATGCCAAGGACTTGCAGGGCCGCTACTTGCTATTCAATCGCGCCTCGGAAAAATTCGTGGGCAAGACCGCTGCCAGCGTTTTGGGCCATGACGCCTTCTTCATTTTCCCAGCCGCGGAGGCCGCTGAAGTGATGGCGACCGATCGCACGATCATTGATCGGGCGACCGCCGCGACTTACGAAGAGGTACTGACTTCCTCCGACGGCAGGGCAACCACCTTCCTCATTACAAAAGGGCCACTCGTGGATGCAGAAGGCGCGCCCTGTGGAATCTACGGAGTTGCGCGCGAGATCACTGATCGCAAGCGGGCCGAGAACGAATTGCGGCGCGAGCGGGAGATGCTGGCGCGGGCCGAGGCTATTGCTCACATCGGAAGCTGGGAATGGGATGTCACAACCGACACGGTGACCTGGTCTGAAGAGTTGTTCCGGATCTTCCAGCGGGATCCCGGGGAGGGAGCGCCCCGCTTTGCTGAGCACCCGGCCTTATATCACCCGGACGACATGGTGCGCCTGCGGAAGGCCGTCGAGGACGCCGTCGCCGATGGAACCCCGTACGAACTGGAACTCCGGGCCATTCGCAAGGACGGCTCGGCCAGGGTGTGCGCGGCCAGCGGAGTCGCCGAACTAGGATCGGACGGGCGCGCGGTCCGTCTGCTCGGCACACTCCAGGACATCACCGACCGGAAGCGCGCAGAGCAATCGCTTCGGGAGTCCGAACAGAAATTCGCCACGATATTTCGGTGCAGTCCTGCTGCCACCACCCTTACCGATATCGCCGGCGGTTTTCGGTTTATCGAAGTCAGCGAGGCATTTGAGTCAGTCGTTGGCTATCGGCGCGACGAGGTGATCGGGCGAAACGGGGCTGACCTTGCCATCTGGGTTGACCCTCTTGAATTCGCCGAAGCCACGGGACGCCTCGGGGAAACTGGCGTGCTGCGTGATTTCGAGTTCCGCTTTCGCCGGAAGGATGGTGAGATCCGATTGGGCTCGATGTCAGCCGACGTGGTCGAGATCGACGGCAGAAGTTATGTGATTGCATCGACCATCGACATCACCGAGCGCAAACGGGCCGAAGAAGCGCTGCGGAGGAGCGAGGAGCGATTCCACAGCCTTTTCAATGCGTCATTGGATGGGATCATGGTCCATCACCAAGGTGTGATCTTGGACGCCAACGCCGCCTTCGCTCGGCTGTTCGGATATGAGACCCCGGAGGAGTTAATCGGCACGAGTGGTTTGGACTTCATGATGACTTCGGAGTCGGCGGCTCGCATCCGGCAGAGCATGCAGCAAGGGGTTTCGGGGCCGATTGAGGTCACGGCGATTCGGAAGGATGGCTCCCGGTTCGAGGCGGAGACGGATTCACACCCGATGGAATACCGGGGCGTGCAGGCGAGTATCGCCTCCTGCCGCGACATCACCGAGCGCAAACGGGCGGACCAGGAGGCGAGAGAGAGCTCTGCCCGCCTCGCCGTGATCCTGGAGGCGACCAGCGACGGAACCTGGGACTGGAACATACAGAGCGGCGACGCGGTATTCAGCCCGCGCTATTCGACCATGCTGGGCTACGACCCGGAAGAGTTCGCCCGAAACTATAAGACATGGAAGAATCTCGTCCATCCCGACGACGTCGACCGGGTGAAGCAGCACCATGCCGACCATTTCGCCGGGCGGACGGACTTCTCGATCGAGTTCCGGATGCGGGAGCAGTCGGGCAATTGGCATTGGATCCATAGCCGGGGATTACTCATCGAGCGGGATGGGGAAGGCAACCCCCTGCGAATGGTCGGAACGCACTCGGACATACAGCAACGTAAGCTGGCCGAAGAAGCATTGCGCACCAGTGAAGAACGCTTGCGGTTGATTCTCGAATCCTCGCCGGTTGCCGTCAACATCACGCGTGGAACGGATATCGTCTATGCGAACCCGAGCTACCTCGAGATGTTCGGATTCCGGAGTTTGGACGAACTGACAGGTATCGCGCCACTCGACTTATTCGTGAGCGAATGGCGTCCGCGCATTCAGGAAAACATCCAACGTCGCGCTCAAGGACTGCCGGTGCCTGCCCAATACGAGGCCGAATGCGTCAGGAAGGATGGAACCACATTCTCTGTTCTCCAGCGCTTGGCGAGGGTCACCTTTGCGGATGGTCCGGCAACAGTGGCATTCATCGTGGACATCACAGAGCGCAAGCGGTCGGAGGAGACGCTGCGCCGCAGTGAGGAGCAGTTCCAGTTTGCCATGGAGGCAACCAGCGACGGCCTGTGGGACTGGAACATCCAGACGGACGGGGCGTATTTCAGTCCGGGGTACTATCGCATGCTGGGCTACGAGGCTGGTGCGTTTCCAGGAAGCGGCGCCGCCTGGATGGGTTTGCTTCATCCTGACGACCGCGAGCGCGCGGGAGAGCCCCTCGACTGCGTCGAGGGACGCTGCGATTCGTTTGAGATGGAGTTCCGCATGAAGTCCAGGAGCGGAGGGTGGCGCTGGATTCTGAGCCGCGGCAAAGCTGTTGCACGCGACGCCCAGGGCCGCGCGCTCCGACTCGTGGGAACGCACGTCGACATCACCGACCGCAAGCAGGCCGAGAGCGTGCAGGCCTTCCTGGCTCAAACCGGCAATGGGGCAGGCGAGGGTCACTTCTTCGACGCCCTGGCCAAATACCTGGCCGAGAGCCTGCAGATGGACTTCGTCCGCATTGACCGCCTGCTCGGGAGCGGATTGGCCGCCCAAACCGTGTCCGTCTGGTGCGACGGCCAGTTCCAGGACAATCTGACGTATACCCTCAAGGACACCCCTTGCGGCGATGTGGTGGGCAAGCGCGTCTGTTGTTTTCCCAATGAAGTGCGGCATCTGTTTCCGCGGGACGCCGTACTCCAGGAAATGGTGGCCGAGAGCTATGCAGGAAGCACCCTTTGGAGTTTTGACGGGAAGCCGATCGGTCTGATCGCGGTCATCGGGCGGCGGCCCATGGAGGATACCCGGCTGGTGGAATCCGTGCTGGAGCAGGTTTCCGTCCGCGCCGCGCGAGAACTGGAGCGAATGCAGGCGGAGGCGACCCTGCGGGAGAACGAAGCCCTACTCAATCAAACCGGTGAGATTGCGAAAGTGGGTGGCTGGAAGATCGACCTCCATACGAAGCAAGTGACGTGGACTCGGGAGGTCTTCCGCATTCACGAACTCGACGAGAGCTTCGTTCCCTCAGTTGAACGTGCGATCGACTTTTACGCCCCCGAATCCTGGCCGGTGATTAAACAGGCCGTCGAACGTGCGATCGAGCATGGCGAGGCGTTCGATCTGGAACTGGAGATCGTGGCGGCCAGGAAGCAGCGGCGTGCGATCCACACGATCGGTAAACTCGAGACGAGAGCGGACGGCACGCGCTTCCTGGCCGGTTCATTTCAGGACATCACGGAACGGAGGTGTACCGAGGCGGCGTTGCGGGAGAACGAGGAGCGCCTTCGCTCGATCTACAACACCGTCGGCGATACCATTTTCCAACTGGCGGTCGAACCGGAAGAACAGTTCCGCTTCGTCTCCGTCAACCCGGCCTTTCTGAAGACGACCGGGCTCACCTCCGAAATGGTGGTCGGCAGGTTGGTTACCGAGGTCGTCCCTGAGCCGGCGCTGACGATGGTTCTGGAGAAGTACCAGCGGGCGATCCGCGAGAACACCGTCGTGCGCTGGGAAGAGACATCGGTTTACCCCACCGGGGAGATGACCGGTGACGTCAGCGTCGCGCCGGTGTTCGACCAGAAAGGTAATTGTACCCATCTGGTTGGATCGGTCCACGAGATCACCGACCGCAAACGCGCGGAGGACGCGTTGCGGGAGAGCGAGGAGCGCCTGCGGCGTGCCGTCCTGCAATCGCCTTTCCCGCTCATGCTGCATGCGGAGGACGGGGAAGTCCTGACCATCAGCGACGCCTGGACTGAGATCACGGGCTATTCGCATGCGGACATCCCTACCATCGCCGATTGGACTGAGCGAGCTTATGGCGAGCGAAAAGACTTAGTGCGGGCGACTGTAGATCGCGTATACGGGCTGCGAGAGAAAGTCAACGAAGGCGAGTATGAAATCCGGACCAAGTCTGGGGAGAAGCGCACTTGGGAGTTTGCAGCGGCTCCCCTCGGAAGACTTCCAGACGGCAGACGGCTAGCCATAAGCATGGCCGCGGACATCACGGAGCGCAAGCTTGCCGAGGAAGTGCTGGCCAACAAGCAAGCGGAGCTGAGCGCCATTTACGCCCATGCTCCAGTGATGATGTGCCTGATGGATGCGGACCAGCGCATCCTCTATTCAAATCCAGCATTTACGGCCTTCACAGGCCCATCGGATGCTGACGGAAAGGCCGGGCGAATTGGCAACGAATTGGGTTGCATCAACGCTCTCGACGATCCTCGTGGTTGCAGCTTTGGCGCCAACTGCGGAAATTGTGCGCTGCGGCTGGCGATGTTGAACACCCTCAAGGATGGCCTCGATCGTCACAATGTCGAGCATCAGATGACCGTGCTCCGCAACGGGCAGCGGCAGAAGGTCGCACTGATGGGGCACCTGACGCTCATTCCCAAAGCTGGCGGGCCGCAACTTCTGCTCTGCCTTACCGACGTCACGGAGCGCGTGCTTGCAGAGGAAGAGAAGGACAGGCTGACGGTTCAATTGATCCAGGCACAGAAGATGGAGTCGGTTGGCCGGCTGGCGGGTGGAGTAGCGCATGATTTTAACAACCTCCTTACCGTCATCAACGGCTACAGCGGCTTCCTGCTGAACCGGCTGCATGCCTATGATCCGTTGCGCCCGTATGCCGAACATATCAGTCAGGCTGGGGATCGTGCGGCCAGCCTGACCAAGCAACTGCTTGCGTTCAGCCGCAAGCAGGTGATCAATCCAAGGATATTGGATCTCAACAAGACGATAGTGGACGCGGTGCCGATGCTGGCACGCATGATCGGCGAAGACGTGGCATTCCAGACGAAACTCGACCCTTCCTTAGGACAGGTCCGGGCAGACGCCGATCAGGTTTATCAGGTCATCATGAACCTCGTCGTGAATGCTCGTGACGCCATGCCTGACGGCGGAGAACTCCAGATTGAAACGTCGAACGTGGAAGTGGACGTCGCAGGCGCCGCCGCCATTGACCCTGCAGCGGGTTCTGGGCGCTACGTGTTGATGACCGTGACAGACACCGGACATGGCATGGACGACGCAACCCGTGGGCAGATCTTCGAACCGTTTTTCACCACAAAGGAGGTGGACAAAGGAACGGGACTCGGGTTGGCGACGGTCTACGGCATCGTTCGTCAAAGCGCTGGATGGATCACCGTGCAGAGCGAGGTTGGAGTTGGGACATCGTTCAATATCTATTTTCCTCGCATGGAACATTCGGCGCCTTCCGCGATGAAGGCAGTACCTGCCGAGGCAAAGAAGGGTGGCGAGACGATTCTCCTGGTCGAAGATCAGGATGTGGTTCGATCTTTTGCCAAGGATGTATTGACGGCGTACGGCTACGCGGTCATCGAGGCGTCAGGGGGCGAACAGGCGATTGCTGTCGCCAAACAGCATCCAGGGAACATTCAACTGCTGGTGACCGATGTGGTTTTGCCCGGAATGAATGGCAAGACGGTATTTGAACGCCTGAAGGCACTCCTCCCGAACCTGGCTGCATTCTACATTTCCGGCTATCCGAGAGAGATCATCGCCCAGCGTGGTGTACTCGATGAAGGTGCGCAGTTCCTGCAGAAGCCGTTCAGCCCCGATGCGCTGGCAGCGAAGGTGCGGGAGGTGTTGGATACGCCAACCGACCTAAACTGATACTGACATTGGTGGTTCGAAACCAAGTGGCATCGCAGGCAAAGCTCGAAACGTGTCTGCGACGACGAGCCAGATGATCTCCGCTATTTTTAGCGCATCTCTTGCTGAAAACCTTCCGTGAACCATTTGGCGTGCGACGCCATTACCAGCACTGTCCTTTTCGCCGAAATCGGGTTAGATTGATCGTAGATGCCGCACCGCCGGGGCAGATTCCTGCCCGATCGGTGCGGACTCGGACGAAACGTGTTCCCTAGCTCGATCAAACAAGGACACTCACATGACGCCACGAACCATCCTCGCGGGTTCCTATCTTGCATTGATGCTGGCCAGCGGCCGGTTCGGCGCAGC
>CAIRBY010000649.1 GCA_903876865.1 uncultured Acidobacteriia bacterium | reverse complement strand
GCTGTTCACGCCGATTGCGGGATCGGCGAGCATCTCCGAATCTTTTTCGGACATCACCACGATGCGAGCGAAGCGTTGCAGGGCGCGGGTTTCAAAGCGGCGCCAGCGGAAGGCGTCCCACGCAGCGGAGAGCGTGCGGGCGCGGCGCGCGATCTGGGTGAAGAGATCGAAGGTGACGTCGTGCTCCACCAGAGTGTCGCCTCCGTATTCGGCGAGCTGCGTGTACTCTACCTGCAACTTCTCACAGCCGAAGGCGCGGCGCTCTTCGATGAGGGCCTGCCGCATGGCGGGCGAGCGGAACTCGTGGACCTCCGGGGGCAACAGCGAACTCCAGCGCGGTTCGCGGTAGCGCGGCTTCTCGACCAGCACCACGCGGGCGCAGAGTTCCAGCACAGGCGCCATTTCCAGGGGCGCGGGGCCATCGGTGAAGGCGAAGAGTTCGAGATCGAATTCACGCGCGAGCTCGCGCAGCAGATTGTAGATGCGCACCGCGCCGCCGTGCGAGAGAGGGAAGGGAAAGTAGGGCGAGAGTATGGCCACGCGGCGGCGCGCGGCATCGCAGGGGCGGCCTTCCACCACGCGGTAGCCGGTGGGAGTGACGGAGCGCTCACGCTTCGGCCAGGGCCACCACCAAGGGCGCAGATAGATCCGGTCCAGCGGGACGCCGCGCCAGAAGAGCAGGGACGAGAGGTTCAGGCGCAGGTGGTGACGTTCCAGGCGCGAGTTGTAGGCCAGGATCTTGTGCGGCGCCAGACGATAGGCGGCGCGGCGCAGGGCGCTCGCTTCCGCGCCCAGCATCACGGGGGCGAGGCCGATGCGGAAGGGCTTGAGTTCGCGGCGCAGTTGCGGCCAGTTCTCTTCGGTGGCGAGGAAGTGGCGGCGCTCCGGGACGAGCGCGCGGACCTCTTCCGCCATGCGCGCGCAAAGCGCCGGATCGCCCGAGCAGAAGGTGACCACGACCGCTTCGGAGCCCTTGCCGAGCAGGCGGAAGATCCAGTTCTTGAGGCTCATCGCGTGGCCCTTGTGAACCACAATACCGCGCAGGCGGCGAGCGGCATCAGCGCGCCCACGGCGGTCACGGGCATATAGCCGTGCAGATCCACTACCGCGCCGATCACGTAAGAGATGAGCGCCTGCACCGCCCCATAGCTGGCCACCAGCATGGAGACGGCGAAGGCCGCGCGCGCGCCGCCAAACGTATCGAGCGGCAGGGTGTACATGTTCACGCTGAAGGCGGAGACGGCGAAGATGGAGAGGGAAATCGCGGCGGAGGCCGCGCCCGCATTGGTCGCGAAGGGGACCGCCGCCGTGCTAAGGGCGAGCGTGGCGCAGGCAAGGCAGACGCAGAAGCGCGCGGCGCGAGGCGGAACGCCGCGGTTCACCAGACTGAGCGAGGCCCACCCGCCACTGAAGCCTCCGGCCATGGCGAAGACCGGCGGAATCCAGGCGTACCAGGCCGCCTGCACGAGCGTGAGGTGATGGACGCCGACAAGATAAACGGTGGTCCAGTTGGTCCAGAGCGAATAGAGAATCATGCTCAGCGCATTGGCGGCGACGAAGGCCCAAAGACGGCGGTCGCGGAGCATCTCCGCGTAAGGCAGGCCCATGGCCTGCACGTGCTCGGTCTGCGGGCGCCCGGGGCCGGCGGCACTCCAATTCCAGATGGGGATCCAGACGAGACCCAGCACTCCGGTGATGATGAAGGCGTCGCGCCAGCCGCGGTGGACCGCGATCCAGGTGGCGAGCGCTGGTGCGGCGATGGCGCCGAGCGAGACGCCCGCCTGATTGACGGCGTTGCCCACGGCGCGCTCGCCGGAACGCAGGTATTGGTGGATCGCCTTCCCCGCCGCGGGAATGCCCCCGGCTTCGGCAATGCCGAGAACGGCGCGGCAGGCGACCAGGCCGGCGAGTGAGCGCGTGAAGCCGGTGGCGATACCGGCGCACGACCAGAGTCCCACGGCCAGGCTGATGGCGCGGTTCAGACCGATGCGATCGATCAGCACTCCGGCGAAGGGCGCGCTGATCGCATAGGTGAGCGAGAAGGCGGTGAGGATGAGGCCGTACTGCGCGTTGGTGAGCGCCATCTCGCTCTTCACCATGGGCGCGAGCGAGGCCAGCGTCTGGCGGTCCAGATAGTTGATGGCAGTGGAGAGCACGAAGACTCCCAGCACCGCCCAGCGGTAGCGTTCGGCGCGATTGGCTTCGATCACTGGAACTCGATGGTGGCCACTTCACCCGCGGTAGCCAGCTTGGGATTCGGTTTGGGGAAGAACTCGATGGAGACGCGGCGCGGCTTCTGCACGCCGCAGCCGAGCGTGACCTGGCCATTGCCGGTGTAGGCGACCTTCGCCGGGTCTGCGATCAGCAGTTTGGTCAGTTTGCGATCCGCGCCTTCGATGGTGAGCCGCGCCTGCTGGTTGGCTAGGCAATCCACCTGCTTTAACGTGCCGGCGATTTTGCCTTCCGGCTTCGGACCCTCCCACCACGGCACGGGCTTCTCCGCGGCGGCGGGCGAACCCTCGCTGAACTTGGCTTCGGCCTTGTGCAACTGATCGCGCGCCTGCGTCTTCAATTGCTCGATCTCGCGGGCCTTCTCTTCGGCCTCGCGGCGCTTCTCGGCTTCCTCGTAATCCAGGCGCTGCTGCTCGATGGACATGCGGGCGGCGCGCATCTGCTCGCGCTCGGCCGGATCGGTGGCGGCCTGTTCGCCGCTGTGCCAAGCCTTGGCCGCTTCGCCGAAATTGCGGTTGTCCACGTAGGTTTCGGCCAGCGACCGCCAGTACGAGGTGTTGCGCGGGTCGAGTTCGGCTGCGGTTTTCCAGTGCAGGGCGCGCTTGCGCGGATCGGTATCGCGCCTGGCGAGCAGGGCGAAGATCTCATCGAGTTTCGGATTGATGCCGGCGGCCTTCATCAGCGCCTGCTCGGCCTTGCCGCGATCGGGTTCGAGTTTGGCGTACTCGATGTAGCAGCGTGCGCTGGTGCTGCCGGCGGTCACGGCGGCGGAGAAATGGCGGAAGGCTTCGTCCGCATGTTGGGCGCGCAGGGCGAGCAGTCCCAGCCCCTCTTCGGCTTCGGGGGTCTTTTCGTGCGCGGCCAGGAGCTTGCGGTAATCGGCGGCGGAGGCCTCACCGGCCAGCAGGTCCGCGCGCGCCAGCGTGACATCGGTCGCGGAGACGGGGCGCTCCGGGAAATCGCCTTCGCTCATGGGGCGGCTGGGCATCGGGGCGGGCTGGAAGTTTCCTTCGGCGAAATGCTTGCGAGCTTGCGCTTCCACCTCGGCGGCGGATTTGCCGAAGGCGTTGCGATACGCGGGATCGTCCGCCACGCCGTGGCGCAGGTTGTAGAGGAGCACGCGGATCTTGCCGAAGTAATCCGGGTCGGAGACCATCATGTGGATGCGCGCCCAATCCAGGTCGGGCTGCGCGGGCGGCTTCCCGGCGGCGATGCGGATGCCGGTCACGGTGAAGGTGGAGAAGAAGGCGATCAGGCCGCGTTCGAAGGGCAGGGGAAGTTGGGTGGAGTTGCTCTTGAGGAAGAGGCGGGTGAGTTCGCTGTAGATCTCCGGCCCGACCACGCTCTTTTCGTTCAGCACGATGGCGTAGCGGTCGCGTCCCTGGCTGATGGGTGCGGCCGTGCTCCAGCCCTGCGAACTCTTGAATACGAAGATGCGCACGGGGAGCGGCGTCTGCAGGTCCGGCTCTCCCAAAATCTGGCCGAGCGCGTTGCGGAACTGCTCGAAGCGCACCATCGCCTCGCGCCCGGGGCGGGCTCCGGCGTCCGTCATTACTTCGAAGGGACCCCGGGTGAACTTCACCCAGTGATCGTCCGCGGCGAGCAGCCACGGCAGTAGCGAGAGCAGGAGCAGGCGCCGCATGCCCTTCCATTATCGCTGCTAGAGGCGCGGCGGTGTAGTGACTACGATCGCGCGTGACGGCGCTTCCGTCATGCCCCGGTAGGTGTGCGGCTCCGAGGAGTCGAAGTAGACGCTATCGCCGGTGTGGAAGGTGTGCTCCTCGCCTTCGAAGCGGATGCCCACCGTGCCTTCGAGGATGAAGACCAATTCGGCGCCTTCGTGAACGTGCTCCTGCACCTCGTCTTCCGCGCGCAGCGGGAACTCGGCCAGATACGCCTGCAAGCCCTTGCCCTGGGCGGCGAAGGCGAGGCATTCGAAGAAGTAGGAGGGCGTGGGCGAATCGGCGCGGTCGGTGAAGCGGATGCGCTCCCCGGCGCGCACCACGGCGAAGATCTTCTTGCCGCGGCGCTCCCCGAAGAAGTGTTCCAGCCCGACATCGAAGACCATGGAGATGCGCGCCAGGGTGGCGAGCGTGGGGACGAGCTTGCCGTTTTCCAACTGCGAGAGCATGGAGGCGGAAAGTCCGGTGTGCTTGCCCAAGTCCACCAGGGCGATCTTCTTGCGCAGGCGGAGTTGCTTCAACTTGCGGCCGATATCGTAGGCGGAGAGAATGCGGCCGATGGTTTCGTCACCGCTTTCAGTGATAATAGAAGTCATATTAGCTGCACTGAATTCATCATACCGAATTTCAGCTGAGCTGAAACCATCTTTTGTGTTCACTTAAAATTTAGCCCTTCCACTGGTAAGCTGCGAGTAGTACATGCAGACTTGGACACCAGAGAGGGCTAGGGAAATGCAAAATATTTCTGAATCTGAAGGACTTAGAGGTCTTGGGGACGGCCAGTTGGTGACTTTGGCGAAGCAGGGCAGCGAGGGGGCGTTCGCGGAGTTGATGCGCCGGCACTCCAGCGGGATGAAGCAGGTGGCGTTTTCGATCCTGCGGGACACCCAGGAGGCGGAAGACGAACTGCAGAACGCGTGGTGGAAGGCGTGGCAGCACATCGACACCTTCGCCGGCGATTCGCGGTTCACCACCTGGCTGACGAGGATCGTAATGAATCAGTGTCTGATGCGGTTGCGGCAGACGCGGCGGGCCCGCTTCGTGTATCTGGACGCGCCGGCGCCGGGCGAGGAGCGCATCAGCTTCGAGTTGCCCGATGGGGGCGAGACGCCGGAGCAGGGTCTGGGGCGGCGGGAGGTATCGGACCTGGTGCGGCGGGAGATCGCGCGCATTCCTCCGCTGTTGCGCCACGCACTGGTACTGCGCGAAGTGAATCAGCTGCCGATGCCCGAAGTGGCGGAGACGCTGGGGATTTCCATTGCGGCGACGAAATCGCGTCTGTTGCGCGCACGTCACGAATTGCGCAGCCGGCTGGAGAAATACTGCGGCCATATGGGCGCGGCGACACTCACCGCGTGACGTTCTGTTATAATGGTGTCTCACCCGTGGCGCTATCGTCTAACGGTTAGGACAGAGCCCTCTCAAGGCTTAAATACGAGTTCGATTCTCGTTAGCGCTACCACCCCTTCCCACAGTCGGAACATAATACCTTCACTCGGCGGCGGTAGTTTTCGAAGTTGCGGCTCTACGCCAACAAGGGCCCGAAATCCCAGAGCAATGCCGCGTACTATCATGAACCTTGTCTGGCGGGGGCGCTCCGCGAGACCTGGGAGCTTTGGGAATGTGGGCGCGGGTTCGATCGGAATGGTGGCGGTCCGCTGCTGTGTCTGCGGGCTGCGCGGCGCTGGCGATGGCCTACTTCGGCGCGGTCCTGTTGTACCAACCCCAGGTCTATGATGAGGGTCTGATCGTTTGCGGGGCGGAGCGGGTGGCGCACCATCAGGTGCCGTACCGCGATTTCTTCACGGGCTATCCGCCGGGCCAATTCTATACGGTGGCGGCGGTGTTTCGCGCTTTCGACGCCAGCCTCCTGGCAGAGCGGATCTGGGATTCGCTGTGGCGCCTGGCCATAGGGGGCTTGGCCTGTCTGTTGGCGCAAAGGGTTGCGGGAGGGCGTGCCCACGCGCTGCCGCTGGTCTGCCTCGCGATTCTGACGGGCGCACTCGATTATCAGCTCTATCCCATGATCAGCGGCACGCTGTTTGCCGTGGGTGCGCTCGCATGCGCTGCGGCTTATCTGCGGGGGCAGGGAAGCCGCTGGTTGTGTCTCTCCGGGTTGGCGGCGGGTGCGGGGATCCTCTATCGCCACGACTTGTTGCTCTGCATCTGTGGGGCCGTGATGGCGGCGATTGCGCATCGGGGAGTCGTCGAGCGGCAGGGGCGGTGGTTCGCGGCCCCGGGGGTATTTCTGGGGAGCGTGATCGTAGTGGTGGCGCCGGTCGGGTTGCTGCTCTGGTCGGCCGTGCCGCTCGATGTTTTGAAACAGGCGTTCGTGGAGTTCCCGCTCGCCAACGCGGCCGCGCGGCGGCTGCCCTTTGCCGCGCCTTCGATCCCGGAGTTGGGGAACTTCTACCTTCCGCTCGCGATGGTGGCGCTGAGCGCGGTCCGATGGCGTGCGACACCGGCCGCGCAACGACCTGTCTTGCTGCTGTGCATCCTCAGCGCGGGTTTGCCGCTGGCGCTCGCCACTCAGCGGCTAGACCTGGTACACGCGTATCCGGCGATTCTGTTTTCACTGGTGCTGCTCTCGTGGGAACTGGCGGACTCGACGCGCAGCGCCGAACTCGCGCGGCCTTCCTGGTGGCGGGGAGCGATGGTAGGAACGGCCTGCCTGGTGGTGCTCTACTACGGGCTCGCGCCGCTGGATGTGTGGAGCAGGAAAGTTGCCTCGATCCTGCGGACACAGCCTTCGGGGATTGCGCGCGCGGGGGCCGTGCGGCTGCGGGCGGATCAGGCGGAGGCGGTCCTATACATTCAGCGGCATCTGACGCCGGGCGAGCCGCTCTATGCCGGCACGGCCACGCACCGGTCGGCCTACTTCAACGACGCGATGTTCTACTTTCTCGCCGAGCGCCCGCAGGCGACACGCTTCGACATGTTTCTGGCGGGCGTAACCAACACCGCGGACGGGCAGGCGGAGATTGCCAGGGACCTCGAAGCGAAGCGGGTGGAGTACGTGGTGTTGTTCGCGGCGCCGGTTTCGCACGAGCCGAACGCAAGCTCCGCCGATAGCGGGATTACGCTGCTCGACGATGCGATTGCGAGGGAGTATGCGGAGGTTGCGCGCTTTGGCCGGTACACGATCCGCCGTCGCCTGAGATAACGCCGGGGGCGGGGAGGGGCCTAGCGGCTTGCAACGGCAAGGCTTAACCTGTTACGAGCCTTGGCAGGAGCCAGGGCGCGGGGTATACCTAATGCATCATTCTGATACCTTGTGGGTTACCCATGCGGATTCTTGCACCCTTGTGCCTGCTGCTCGCCGCCACGCTGCCGGCGGCCGATCTGTACTTAGCGCCGAATGGAGACGATCACGCTCCGGGCACCAAAGAGCGTCCGCTGAGAAGCCTGGAAGCGGCGCGGGACCGCCTGCGCGCACTGGGCGCGGGTTCTGCCGGCTCCACGGTGTGGCTGCGCGCGGGCGCCTATCCGCGCACCCGGCCCTTCGAACTCACGGCGGCGGACACGGGAACGATCTGGCGCGCGGCGGCAGGCGAAGAGGTCCGGATCACGGCGGGTGTCACGGTTCCGGCCGCGGCCATGCGCCCGGTTACGGATGTAGCCACGCTGGAACGGCTCGACCCGGCGGCGCGCGGTCACGTGGTGGAGATCGACGCCAAGGCGATGGGGCTCCAGCACATCTCCCGTTTTCCGGAGGTCTTCGGCAGCGGAGGCGGCATCCTCGAACTCTATAGCGGCGGTCACCGGCTACCGCTCTCCCGCTGGCCGAATCTGGAGAACACGCAGCAACGCTACACACACATGGTGCGCGTCACGGATCCCGGCGATTGGGGCAACTCGGCGGCGCGTCACGGCGGCACGTTCGTTTACGCGGACGATCGCCCCGCCCGGTGGCTTAAGGCGCTCCCCGGCGGCGTGTGGGTGGCGGGCTTCTGGCGCGTGCCATGGACCTTGGAGAAGGTTCGAGTGCAGAGCATCGACACCGCGGCCCGGCGGATCGTGCAGGCGGCTCCGGTGCAGGGCGGGATCGGTTCCAAATACCATCCGCCGGAGGGCGACGGCAAGGAGCCGTGGTATGCGCTGAACCTGCTGGAAGAGATCGATACGCCGGGCGAGTGGAGCCTGGATTTCAGTAGCGGCAAGATCTACCTGTGGCCGCCCTCGGCGGGTCCGGTGACGATCGCGGATATGGAGGGGCCGCTGGTTCTGCTGCGCGGCGCCTCGAGGGTGAAGTTGCAGGGGCTGGTCTTCGAAGGCGGACTCGGCAACGGTGTCGAGATCCGCGAGGGCGCGGAGAATCTGGTGGCCGGCGCGACGTTCCGCAATCTGGGGAAGACCGGAGTGGTGATCGCCGGTGGCACGCACCACGGGGTGCAATCCTGCGACCTGTACGAACTCGGCGAGGGCGGAGTGGCGCTTTCCGGCGGCGACCGCAAACTGCTTACTCCGGCGCGCCATTTCGTGGTGAACAACCACTTCCACCATTTGGGCCAGATCAAGAAGACCTATGCGCCGGCAATCGATATCGCCTTCGGCGCCACGCCGGCGGTGGGGATGTACGTGGCGCATAATCTGATTCACGATCTGCCCCATGCGGCTGTGCTCTATTCCGGCAACGACCACCTGATCGAACTCAACGAAGTTCACAACGTGGCGCTCGAATCCGGCGATGTTGGCGCATTTTACACGACCAACGATTGGACCAGCCGGGGTAACGTGTTGCGCCACAACTACGTGCACCACGCCAGCGGCGCCAATGCCTTCTACATGGATGACGGCGACAGCGGCGACAGCATTCTGGGCAACGTGATCTACCGGACCGGCTACGGACCGTTCATCGGCGGCGGCCACGATAACATTGTGCGCGGCAATTACATTATCGAAGCCAATCGCGGAATTCATCTGGATGCGCGCGGAGTCTCGCGCCACTATGACACCACCGACAAGCACAAGATGGGACTCCTGGCGAGCGTGGATTACCGCAGCGCGCCGTGGAGCGAACGCTATCCCGAACTGCTGAAGGTGTTCGAGCATCCAGAACAGCCCACGGGCAATGTGATCGAAGACAATACGCTGGCCGGTTGCCGCGAGCCGTTCCACTTCGACAGGGAAATTCCGCTGAACACGGTGCGCAACAACCGCGTGCTGCCGGCGCCGGCGGATTTCCGCGCGCTGCTGCAGGACGTTCCGTTTGCGCAGATGGGGCTGCAGCAGGACGAGTACCGGCGGACGCTGCCCACGGCTGAAGCGACCGGCGCGAACACCGACCATCGCGAGCAGAGCGCCTTCGATTCCGACACCGATCGCCAGGCATCGGACCTGCGGGCAGCGGAGTGGCAGGCGCGCAGTTTCCGCATCCTGCGCGAGACCGGGAAACTGACGGTCGGGTATCTGGGCGGCTCCATTACCGCCGGGTCCGGCGCATCCAAGCCGGAGGAGACCAGCTACCGGGCGCGCACCACGCGCTGGCTCCGCGAGCAGTTTCCGCAGGCGGAGATCAAGGAGATCAACGCCGCGCTTGGCGGCACGGGCAGCGACCTGGGCGTCTTCCGCACTCCGCGGGATCTTCTCGCCGGCAAGCCGGATCTGGTCTTCGTGGAGTTCGCGGTCAACGACAACCCGGGGAACGAGAGCCGTGTGCTGCGCAGCATGGAGGGAATCGTCCGGCAGATTCTGCGGGCGAATCCGGCAAGCGATATCGTGTTCCTGTACACAATCCAAAAGACCACGATGGCGGCAATTTACGATCGCGGCGAACTGCCGCCCACGGTGCGGATGCACCAGAAGATCGCTGCGGCGTACGGCATCCCGGCGCTCAACATCGGCAAGACTCTGTGGGAACGGGCGCGCGCGGGCACGGCATGGGAGACGCTGCTGCCGGACAACGTGCACCCTTCCGACGTGGGCTACGCGATCTACATCGAACAGATCCGCGCCTTCCTGGAAGCGCATCGGGCCGACGCGGCGGTGGGATCGCGCGGAGCACTGCCGGCTCCGGTTACGGCCGGTCCGCTGGAGGAGGCTCACCTGGTGGACGTGACCGACCTGCCGGCCGAGGGCTGGTCGCGCACCGACGAAGCGGCACGGAAGTACTTCCCGCACTCGATCGCTACTTCGACGCCGGGAGCCACGTTTGACTACGCGTTCGAGGGCACGGCCATCGGCCTCTTCTGGGTGATTGCACCGGATAGCGGCGATCTGGAGTGGTCCATCGACGGGGCACCGGCGAAGCGCGCTTCCAGTTGGGATAGTTACGCCCTGCGCTTCTCGCGGAAGAACTACACGATCCTGGCGGACAGCCTGCCGCCGGGCGCCCACAAGCTCACGCTACGGGTGCTGGCGGAGCATCATGCCCAATCGCAGGGCACGGCGCTGCGCATTGGCGGGTTGCTGGTGAACGGTCCGCCCGCGGGCAAGTGAGCGAACGGTGCGGCGAAGGCGTCGGTCTTCCCCTGAACGGAGATCCCGGGTAGTAGAATTGGGGATGATCGAAGGGGCGGACCGGCCATGCCGCTAACTGTGCGGGCAACTCTCAGCGAGCAACAGCGTTCAGAAATTCAGACCGAACTTGAGCGGATCCTCTCTAGCGATAGCTTCTGCAACAGCAGGCAATCGGACCGGCTGCTGCGGTATCTGGTGAAGCAGTCGCTGGACAATCGCGAGGAGTTGCTGCGGGAGCGTGTGATCGGGGTGGACGTCTTCGGGCGCGAACCGGGCTACGACACCAACGAGGAATCGATTGTCCGCGTGCGCGTGAATGAGTTGCGGAAGCGGCTGGCCAAGTATTACCAGGAAGCTACGGTCCGCGGCGAGGTGCGGTTCACGATTCCGACCGGCTCGTATCGCGTGGAGTTTGCGCCGCTGACGAACGTGGAGAACGTGAAGGCCGTGGCCAACGGTGCACCCGCGCCGGCGGAGGCTGCGGTTGCGGCGCCCGCGCCCTCGGCATTAGAGCGGTTCTGGAGGCCGGCGCTGCTCAGTTCGCGCCCGGTGGTGATCTGCAGTCCGCACCCGGTTTTGTATGGGTTTACCCGCGAGTTCCGCGACCGCTGCAACGGCTCCGGCATATCGCATATGAGGGCGCAGACGGAGCCACTGCAACTGAGCCCGGAGCAACCGCTGTTGTGGAAAGACGTAGTGACCATCCGCGATCAGTACATCGGGATGGGCAGTGCGCACGCCATCGCCTCGATTACGGGATTGTTGGCGGAACGGCACAAGCCCAGGACCACGCGATTTGGAAACGACGTCTCTTTCGAGGACTTCCGCAATACGCCGACCGTGCTGGTGGCGGCATTCTCCAACCACTGGACCATGGAAATGACTGCGGATTGGCGGTTCGTCTTCGCTGAAAGCGAAGGCAAACCGGTGGTCAGGGATCGCGCCACCGGTGAGCAGTTCGGGTTGGACTCGCTCACTGCGAGCGGCTGCACCGAAGAAGACTATGCCATCGTTTCCCGCGTGTTCCAGTCCAAGACGGGGGAATTGCTAATCGCCGCGGCGGGCATCACTCAATACGGAACGTGCTGCGCCGGGGAGTTTCTGGTGGATGCGGCGCTGATGGAACGGACGTTTCGAGAAGCGGATTCGGCGTGGCCGGAGCGGAACATTCAGGTTCTGCTGCACGCCTCCGTGATCGGGCAGGTTCCGGGACCGCCCGAAGTGCTGGCATTTCACGTCTGGTGAGCCCGCGTAACGCTGCCTTAACGGCTGTTGTCGAGAAACTAACAGATTCAATTAAATCAATAGGTTGAGTTTTCACTAGGTGGCTTAACGAGTTAAGAGCCTTACTTACGATAGCGCTAAAGGTGTATTCATTCCTCAGGCTCGGAAATCCGTTGCCTTTGGGGGAACTGCCATGTCGCGTTTTCGAAGTACCGGTCTTGCGTTACTTTCCTGCTTCCTGTTTGCAGGAGTCAGCCATGCTCAATCCGGCCTTGGTCAGATTACCGGGGCGGTCGAGGATGGTTCTAAATCCGTAATTGCCGGCGCGGCCGTCCGCGCAGTGAATACGGGCACCAATGTCGCTTCGGAGACGGTGACTTCCAGCGATGGTGTCTACAACCTGCTCTCGCTGGTTGCGGGCGAGTACCGGGTGGAAGTGTCGAAGACCGGGTTCGACACCTACGTGGTCAACCAGGTGATGGTATCCGCCGGGCAGACCACTACGGTCAGCGCTTCGCTGAAGATTGGCGCGGTTTCTTCGAAAGTGGAGGTGACTGCCAGCGCTGGCATGCTGACGACGAACACGTCAGAGGTCGCGACCAGCGTAGGTTCGGCGCTTGCTTCGCAACTGCCCTTCACGGAACGGAACTCACTGGAAGTCGCGATGCTGGTGCCGGGCGTGCGCGGCGATCCGAACTCCCAAGGCCAAGTGGTCGCCGAGAACGCGGGCATCTACACCGGCAACATCTCTCCCGGCGCCTCCACTACGATGGCCGGCGGCGTGATGGGCTCGACCGCGATCATGGTGGATGGCTCCAACGTCACGCAGGCCAGCATCGGGCGCGCCGCCATCAGCGTCTCCGGCGACATGGTGGGCGAGGTCACGGTGGTGACCAACGGTGTTCCGGCCAAGTATGGCAACACCGGCGGCGGCGTGATCATTCAAGCGACGCGCAGCGGCACCAACGAGTATCACGGCATATTCTCCTGGCGGCACACCGACCCGGCGTTCAACTCGCAACCGGTGGGCCAGACCATTCCGAATGAGATGCACCAGCATTTCTTCGGCGGCTACTTCGGCGGACCGGTGGTGATCCCGAAACTCTATAACGGCCGCAACCGCACGTTCATCTTCGGCGGCTATGAACCGGCGCGCCTCTTCAACGCGACTACCGCCAACGCGACCATGCCCACTCCGGCGGAACTCGCCGGCAACTTCGCGGATTCGATCAGCTTCCTCAACACGACGATCCTCAGCCAGCAGGGGCTTGCCGCCGCACTGGCCGCGCCGCGCACGGGACACCTGTACAACCAGTCGCCGATCAACCCGCAAGGGCTCCCGGTGGGGGCGAAGTACACCACCACGGCGCAGTACGTGCCGATCACCAATGACAGCGTGGCTGCGCAACTGGCGGGCAACAAATTCGCCCAGTGGGTGCTCGGACAATTCCCGACGCCGCAGAATTCGGGCTCCTTCACCCAGTTCATCCGCCCGGACGCCATGTACAACAACAGCGGCTTCAACGCCGTGCTGACCCGTGGCGTGACCAACACGGATGACCGCTACTCATTCCGCGTGGATCACCAGTTCAACGACAAGGACCGCATCTTCGTCCGCTATGCCACGCAGCCGTTGACCGCGACGCGTTTCTACGGCTTCCCGATCGATTCGCCCTTCACCAACTTCCCCACCGACAACGCCAACTCTCACGTGGTCTCGCTCGACGAGACGCATGTGGTCACGCCCTCGATGGTCAACGAGATCAAGTTGATGTACGCGCGTAACCACCAGGAGCGCGGCGAACCGCCAGCCGCGGTGACGAAGGATTTCGGCGCTGCCTACGGCCTGACGCCCGCGGTGGCAGGCACCGGCATGCCCAGCATGAGCTTTTCCGCCTACTCCCTGGGACCCGGCGTCAGCAACATGAATTCGCAGGTGGATTCCAACTACCAGTTTGAGGATTCCCTCACCTGGACCGTTGGCCGCCACACCATCGCCATGGGCGCCGATATTCGCCGCCAGATGTCCAACCAATACGCAGCGGCCGGAATCTACGGCGGTAACTATGGTTTCAGCCCCAACCAGACCAACAATGGTGCGGGCGGCAACAGTTTCGCCAGCTTCGACCTGGGCCTGATCAACTCCTACACCAACACGCCGGTGCCGGTGCCCGGATACTATCGATGGAACTACTTCTCCGGCTACTTCCAGGATGACGTGAAGGTGACCTCAAACCTCACCCTGAACCTGGGCATGCGCTACGAGTTCCAGACCCCGCGCATGGAGAAATATAACAACCAGGGCACGTTCCTGCCGGATCTGACCGGCACGCTGAACGGGCAGGCCGCCAAAGGTGCTTTCTGCTTTGCCGGCAACTGCGGCCTGGGCAATACGCTCTGGCCGGCCAATCACAAGGGCTTCGAACCGCGCATCGGGATTGCGTGGGCGCCGAATTCGCGCATCACGGTGCGCGCCAACTACGGGCTCATGCGCATTCCGCTGACCGGCTACGGCAACACGCCGATACCCAACTTCAACGTCAACTCCTTCTCCGTCGGCGGCACCACGGGCGGCGCCGCCGCCAACCAGCCAGTGGATTACATCACCAACCCGATCGCCGGCCCGCTGACTTCGGCCTACACGGCGCTGCAGGGCCGCGGTCCGTTCTTCACGGTGCAGGGCGTGACCGTCCCCTATATCGCGCAGAATACCAAGGTGCCGTACATCCAGCAGTGGGGCCTGACGGTGCAGGCGATGCTGGACGCCAAGACGATGGTGCAGGGCGGCTATGCCGGCACCGTGGCGATCCACATGATCTCTACCGCCGCGCCGCCGCTCAACTTCCCCAACCTGAATACGCTCTTCGGGCTGGTGCAATCCGGAGCGAACTTCTCCGCCACGAATATTCCGAACCCTTACGGCATCCAGCAGAACGGCGCCGTGATCAACGAGAATCTGGCGAGTTCCATCCTGCCCTATCAGAACTTCTTCAACCAGCCGTTGCAGGAATCGTTCTTCCGGGATGGCCAGTCGAACTATCACGCCCTGCTGGCGGGCGTCACTCACCGCATGACGAACGGGTTGACGTTCCAGGCGTCCTTCACGTGGTCGAAATCGATCGATGACGCCGGCGGTCCGCCCACGGTGGCGTTGAGCGGTTCGATCTACGGCACCGCCACGGTGCAGAACCCCTTCAACCTGCGCCAGGAGCGCGCGGTATCCACTTACGATACGCCCGCGCGCCTCACCGCCGGCTACACTTACGAACTGCCGGTCGGCAAGGGCAAGCTCCTCGACTTCCACAACAAGGTGCTGAACAACATCATCGGCGGCTGGGTGACTTCCGGGATCTTCAATACGCAGTCCGGCATGCCGTTCATGGTGCAATCCGGCAACAGCGGCTGGTGGGTTTCGAGCACGGGCACTTCGGTGCTGCCTACCGGAGTGCTGTTGCGCCCGGATCTGGTTCAGGGACAGGCCTGCATCAACCCGAGCTTCGCCTACACGAACGCGTTCAATATGCCGTTTGTGAATCCGAACCTGGTGGCGAACCCCGGCTCCTTCCTACACCCGGCATACGGCAACGCACCGCGCACCCTGACGGGTTGCCGGTCGCCGCAGTTACTGACGCTCAACGCCAGCCTGCGGAAACGCTTCCAGTTGGGCTCGAACGAAAAGCGCTACGTGCAACTCCAGTTGGACGCGCTCAACTCCATGAATCATACGCTGTACTACTACAACCCCAACAGCGGCATGAAGGCGTTCAACGCATTCAACACCACTTCGCTCACCAATCCGACGGTGCCTGCCTTTACGATGCAATCGACATTTGGCGAACTCTGGGCTCCGAATGCGGCGTTGATGTCACGCACCGTGCTGGTCGGCGCGAAACTCTACTGGTAATTTGCCGAAGGTCCGCTTGACCCGCTCTCGCAGGAGCGGCAGGCGGCGGATAGAACATCCGCCGCCCGCCGCACGCCTGGAGTGTGTGCCGGCGTTTCACCGTAAGAGGAAGTCATGCGCTTCATTCTCGACATGGTCCACCACAATCCGGGTGAGGGTCGGTTCGAGAGTGCGTTCCTCAATCCTCAACACCTGAAGGCTTATGGCTACAACGGCCAGGTCTTCAAGCACATCAACTGCGTGGCGACCTTTCAGGCGACTGGCGCCGATCTCTTTCCGAACGATTCCGCCGCGCGGCGCTGGCTGGACGGCTTTCTACCCGGGATTGAGACGGAGATCCGGGCGGCGAAGAGCGCCGGGCTGGCGGTCTTCTACCATCTCGATCTGTTTGTGCTGCCGCGCGCGCTGGTCGAGTTGTACCGGGACGAGATCTGCGACCCGGTAACCGGCTGCATCAGCCTGGAGCGTCCGCGAACACTGGAGCTTCACCGCGTGCTGTTCGACGAACTGTGCGCGCGATTTCCGGATGTCGATGGGTATATTGTCCGCGTAGGCGAGACCTACCTGTTCGATACTCCGTTTCACACCGGCAACAGTCCGATCCCGAAAGCGGGCAGCGGGTGGACGCCCACCTACGGTTACGAAGAAGTGCTGCGAGGCTCCGCGGCTCGGGTAGTCTGGACACAGGCGCAGGCGGATGCCTATGTCCGGCTGCTGCGGTTCCTGCGGGAGGAACTGTGCGTGAAGCATGGGAAGCACGTCATCTTTCGCACGTGGGATATCTTCCCGGACAAGCTGCATGCGGTGCCGGAGCACTACCTGGAGGTCACGGACCGGGTGGAGCCGCATCCGCAACTGCTCTTTTCCATCAAGCACACGGCGCTGGATTTCTGGCGCCGGGTGAAAGTCAATGAATGTCTGGCGAGGGGGCGGCATGCGCAGGTTGTCGAAGTGCAGTGCGCGCGGGAATACGAAGGCAAGGGCGCATATCCGAACTATGTGATGGAAGGCATCTTCAAGGGCTTCGAAGAGAACGCCGAGAGGGTGGGGCTCAAGGACATACTCAAGCACCCGTTGATCCGCGGCGTCTATGGATGGTCGCGCGGCGGCGGCTGGTATGGGCCTTATCTGAAGCACGAGTTCTGGTGCGACCTGCAGGCTTACGTGTTGGGCCGTGTTGCCGCCGATCCGGCACGCACGGAAGCGGCGGTGTTTCACGAGTACTGCCTCGAGCGGATGCAGCTCTCGCCGAAAGACGCGGCGAAATTCCGGGAGTTCTGCCGGCTCTCCGCGAGGGCGGTGCTCAAGGGAAGGTACTGCGAGGCCTTCGACCTCACCTTGCACGAAGCTTTGCTGCCGACAGCGCTCTGGATGCGGGACGACCGCCTGGGCGGACTCGATCAGCTCGCCGACGTGCTGGGGTATCTGGCGCGCCATCAACTGCTCGAGCAGGCGCTCGCCGAGAAGGCCGAATCCGCGCGCTTGTGGGAACGGATGGCGGAGTTGCTGCGCCAAATCACTATCCCGGACCAGCGCCTTCGTGAGACTCTGGAAGTTTCGGTGGAGTACGGCAGGCTGCTGTTTCAGATTGTGCTGGAAGGATGGCGGGTATTGGCTGCGCAGGTGAACGGTGAGCGAACGGGGCAGTATGACCGCGCGGAACTGGGTGCGTCGATCGAACGCTACGACGCGCTCTGGCGGGAGTACCGCGCGCTGTCCGCATCCCCGGAATGCGCCTCGCTCTATGAAGGAGTCTACTTCAACCTGCCGGGTTCGCCGCCCGTGAGCGGACTGCGGGACTCAGTGGAACAGTGCCGGGCGTTGCTGTTGCAGGAGGCCGGCAGACGATGACGGCGGCGGAAGAGGCACAGCGCGCGGCGTCCGGCTGGTTCCGGCGATCTCGCTGCGCGGCGTTTGCGTGCATTCGCCAGTACGATCCCGAGCGATTCAACGCGGTGACGCTGCAGGCGCGGGCGGCGGCCAGCGAGTCGACGCCTCAAATACCGGCGGGCGATTCCCGCTGGGACGTGGAGTTCCTGCTCCGGCCCGCTGGTGAGGGAGCGGACGCGGTGGATCTGGAGGCGACGTTTCGGTGCCTCGAGGGTGTTCTGCCGCATGCCGCCGTGGCGGTGGAATTGGAATTCGGGGAATGGTCGGCGGACAATTATGTGCTGCTGCCGGCGGCGGCGTACAACGGCAATCGCTTCCTTTCGCGGCGCATCCCCTACTCGCCCAAACTCCATTTCCCGCAGGATATCGGGCCGGACGTACCGGTCATCATCAGCGACGTGCCGAGGCTGAATGCGGGCGAAGGCCCATCGAGAATTCAGGAGCGGAGCGGCAGCATGGCGCGTCCGGCGATCGGGTTCCGCGCAGCGCAATTCGGGACCGGGGTATGGCTGCTGACGGCGCAGGGCAACAGGTTGGGCGATTACGGGCTCGGCATCGAAGAGACGCGGGGCCGCGAAATGGCGATTCTCTCGGTCTCTTCTCCGGTGGTGCGCGAATTGCACAGCTACCGGATCTGCGATTCCGAATGCGCTTCGCAGGATAGGCCCGCGGACTTTCGCGCCGGCGACGAAGTGACCATCCGGTTGCGGCTGCACGCCTTCGCGGCGCCGTCCACGCAGGCGCTATTCGATAAGTTTGCGGAGATCCGGCGGGAACTGCTGCCCGTATTGCGACCGAAGCCGGTGCTGCCGTTTTCCGCCTGCTGGTTGCTGCAAAAGGAGAAGTTCAATCGCGAGAACTTCGTGCCCGAGCACGGCTATTACGCGGTGGGGCCGCGCACGAACTTTCTGCAGGACTGGCAGATCGGTTGGACCGGCGGGATGATCAGCACGTATCCGCTACTGTTCGCCGGCGGCGCGGCGACGCGGCGGAATGTGCTGCGTAATTTCGACTGGCTCTTCCCGGAGGGCATCAGCCCTTCCGGCTTCTTCTGGGATAGCTGCGCGGGCGGCACGCAGTGGATCGGCGGCGATATCCGCAAGCCGCACACCGGCAACTGGCACCTCATCCGCAAGAGCGGCGACGCGGTCTTCTACATCCTCAAACAGTTCACGCTGATGCGGAGGCTCGGCACGCAGCCCAAGCCCGCGTGGCTGGACGGAACGCGGCGAGTGTGCGACGCGCTGGTGGAAGTGTGGACGCGCTGCGGGCAATTCGGACAGTTCGTCGATTCGCGAACCGGCGAGGTCTGCGTGGGCGGTTCGACGAGCGGCGCGATTGTGCCAGCGGCTTTGACGGCTGCGTCGCACTACTTCGGCGAAGCGCGCTACCTGGAGGTCGCGGTGGCAGCGGCGGAAAAGTTCTACCGGGAGTTCACGCAGCTGGGCCTGAGTTGCGGCGGCCCGGGCGACGCGTTGCAGAATCCCGATTCGGAATCGTGGTATTCCCTGATCGAATCTTACGTTGCGCTGTTTGACGCCACAGGCGACGCGAACTGGCTGACGCGCGCGGCGGAGACCTCACGCCAATTCGCGACCTGGGTGGTGGCGTACGACTTTCAATTTCCGGCCGGCTCGATGTTCGGCAAAGCGGGCATCCATGCCACCGGTTCGGTTTATGCGAACACGCAGAACAAGCACTCCGCGCCGGGTCTGTGCACGTTCTCCGGCCTCGGCCTGCTGAAGTTGTTTCGCGCCACGGGAGACCGGGCCCATTTGGATCTGTTGCGGGAGATCGCATTCGGCTTGCCGCAGTATCTGCCGCATCCCCTCAGGCCCCTGGGCGACGCGAAGCCGGGCTGGATGTGCGAGCGGGTCAACCTGACCGATTGGGAAGGCCCGGAGCGCATCGGCGAAACCCTGCGCATGACCACGTGGGCGGAGACATCGCTCATGCTCACCACGATCGAGATTCCGGGGCTCTATGTGCAGCCGGATAGATCCGTGGTGGCCGGCTTCGACAATATTCTGGTGGAGACGCTCTGTGACAGTGCGGCGGAGATTGTGGTGCGCCTTCACAACCCGACCGTCGCGGCGGCGCTGGTGAAGATCTTCTCCGAATCCGGCGCCGAGGCGGCGAAACCACTGCCGGACAATTATCTGTTCGGCTGCCGCACGGTTGAACTGCAGCCGGGCGACAGCACGAGCATCTCCTTTCCAAAGGTATGATCGACTGTGGCGCAGCGAGAGACATGAAATCACCCATCTTTCCATTCCTCCGCAGTGTGGTCGTGGCGGCCGCGACGTTCGGTCTTGCCGCGGTGGCGCAGGCGCAGAGTGGGGAGGCGTTCCAGTTTCAGAGGCGCGAACTCGCGCTGCCTGCGTCCCGGCCCGGGTCGTTCAGCGGCTACTCCAACGGCCACCTGATTAGCGGAGGCGGGTTGGATGAAACCGGCAAGCCGTCGAGTGATCTCTACGTGCAGGTGGATGCGAAGTCCTGGCGGAAAGTGTCGCTGAAGATCCCGGTAGCGTATGCCGCGGCGGTTTTGGCTTCGTTCCCGAAGAGCGGCGGTGTGGCCACGAGACTGATTCTCGCCGGAGGCTTGGGCAGCGAGGGTCCGACGGCTCGGGTACAGGTTCTGGAAATGAACG
>CAIRBY010000648.1 GCA_903876865.1 uncultured Acidobacteriia bacterium | reverse complement strand
CGCGGATGCCGCACCTGCTCCTCCACCAGCATCTGCATCAGCGCCGGAAGCGTAATCGCGCAGGTTCCGCCATGGCGTTCGATTGCATCCAGCACCGCGCCCGGATGAAATCCCGGCAGCGTCACCAGCGTCGCGCCCGTCTGGATACACGGCAGCAGGATGACCATGAGACCGGACGCGTGCACGAACGGCGCCATAGTGACGGCAACCTCATCGTTGCGGATGAAGCCGGATTGGAGAATCAGCCTTACGCCCGCCAGTATCGTGCGATGCGAGTGGGTCACGCCCTTGGGCTTCGCCGTGGTTCCGGAGGTGTACATCAAGATCGCAACCTGATCGTCAGTGATGGAAGGCAGGGGGATGGCCGGCAGTTCGGCTGCGCAAGATTCCTCCGGCAGACTCGTCCGCACCTCCCGCAACGCCGGACACTCCGCCGCTGCCGCCCGCGCCAAGTCGGCGAGGCCCGGTTCGCTGAAGCAGAGAACCGCGCCCGAATGCGCGAGCACGTATGCCAGTTCCGCTGCCTTCATGCGAAGATTGACGGGAACCGCGATCAACCCTGCCCGGAACACCGCGAAGTAGAGTTGAATGTTCACGCGCGAGTTGGGCCAGTGGATCGCCACACGATCCCCCGGCTTCAGTCCCTGCGCCACGAACCAGCGCGCCAGCCGTGTGCACTGCGCATCCAGTGCAGCAAAGCTGGTACTCTCACCCTGATCAATCACCGCCGTTTTGGCCGGGCAGGTGCGAGCCGTCCCCTCCAACATTTCGCCGAGCGTCATAGAGTCCCCTCCTGACTCAATAGGCGAAATTATCCTACAAAGCAGCTCACGGGATCGTAAATTTCCGCAGACTAATTCTCGGTCGGCACTTTCTCCACGTGATCGATCACGATCATCTCCACCATCCCCTTCTTCGCTTCCAGCCTGAGGCCCAGTTGGGAGACTAACGCCTCGGCATAGGTGGGACCGCTTGGGTCGCCGGCGGCAGGCAGCGAACCGCCCGCAGCGATCATCGCGGCCTGCATCGACCCCGTCATGCCGCCCATCCCGCCCATCATGCCGTCCGTAGCATAATGCAACGTGATGTCGTACTTGCCTGTGAGTCCGGTCTTGTCCGTCACCGGCTTGCCCACCTGACTCATGGCCTGCAACGCGAAGGATTGCATGGTCGCGCCAAACAGGCGCTGCGTCGCCTTCCCGTTCGTCATGCTCATGGAGGAACTGACCCCCGGCCGCGCCTGAACCACCGGATAGCCATCGTCGTCCAGCACGGGCTTGCCCATCATGCCGGCCGGGGGCATCTGCGGCGGACCACTCGGCGGCGGTTGGTTCGGGTCCACGGGCGGCGGCTCCCACTCCTTCAACTTCGGGCCGTTCTTCGTCACCACCAGATCGTACATCGGCAGTTCTTTCTGTTCGCGGTGAAGCGTTAGTTTGAAGCGGTCCGCCAGCAGGTTCTGCAGCATCACCAGGAACTGGTCTCGAGTCGCTCCTTCGGGAATCTTGGCGGTGATGTCGTAGCGTTCGGTGCGGACCCAGTCCGGCGCCGAGACCTGATACGGGAACACCTTATAGGCCTGCATCAGGAGGTTGTAGATCGTAGTTCCGTTCGCGGTGTAGCGCCCCGGATCCTTGGTGCCGGGTCCGCCGCTCGGGGCGAAAAACCGCATGCTTGCGTTGGGAGCCGCTGGTGGCGCGGAAGGCTTGACCGACGCGACTTCAAACTCGACTCGGGCTTCACCGCTCTGCGCGCTCGCCGCCCACGCCATCGCCAGGCCGAGCGCCGCGCAGCGCAGCATTCGCGAACTCATGATACGAATCCTCCTCAGTCGATTGACGGCAGCACCATTCCGACCGTGGATTCAATTGTAGGAGGAATTGTCTCCGGCGGGAACCGACGGCCGCGCTCTTGCCCGCTCCGCGCTAGCTCAATTCGCGCAGCTCGTCGATCCAGTAATCCGGCGTGAACTGCGCCGGGTCTTCCCGCTTGCCGCACCGCCGCAGAACCATTCGCGCCCACGCTGCCATGCTGCGCGCGCCCTTGACCCGTTACGCCGGCGCGCAACACTCCAAAACCAGACCGGATATTTTGAATCTGTTCTGCCGGCACCTGAATCTCATGCAAACACTGGATTTCCAGCCCCTGGTTTTCCGGTCCCTGGCAACTGAAGCCAGACAACCTCTTCCCGGCGGCAATCGGATGTTTTGCCGCGAAGAAATGGAGCGAAGCACCGATGCGTCTTCGAACGATGAGTGGTTGTGTGGTCCTCTGCCGGTTGGCCTGCCCGGCAGGCTTCCGCCGCTCTGCCGATTGCCCGCTGCCGCTGCACCGCTCGAAACGAATCGAAAGGCCTCGACCTTCTAACCGTATGCCATACTTCCGTCACACACTCGCGCCGTTGGCGCTCCTGCTCTGCGCGGCGCTCTTGTCCGGCCAGACCAAACCCATCGCCGTAACTGGCGGGGGCTTGACCGGCCCCGTCAGCGGCCTGGCGTACATCACGGCCAACGTGCCGCCGCCTCCTCCCGGCTTCGGCTACGGCGTCAGCTTCTACAATAATGCCTGGCCCCTGCTCCCGAGCCCGCTGGCAAACTTTCAGCTTGGCCTGCCTTCCACCTGGATCACGCCGGACAACTCCACCTACGCCAGGAATGGCCAGCTCTGCCTGCCCGGCTCCTACGCATACACCGTAGAGCAAGGTTCCGCCGTGAAGAACTTCTCCACGCTCTTCCAGACCATCGAAGGGGGGATGGGCAAATGGGTGGACACCCGCTTCCCCTACGTGACACCGAAATACAAAATGAACTCCATCCACGAGTGTT
>CAIRBY010000647.1 GCA_903876865.1 uncultured Acidobacteriia bacterium | reverse complement strand
TGCAGCCAGAGCAGCGGGAAGTACATCACGCAACTTGCCACCACTACCGCGATCAGTTCCGTGATCTGAATCGTGCGCGGCGTTCCGCCGAGGATGTAGCCGACTTTGAAATCCTGCAGGAGTTCGCCCGCGACCGCGGACGAAACGCAGACCACGGCGGCCACGGCCAGCACGGCCACCACGCCGCTCGTACCGCTGACGCCCAGCGACACCATCAACAGCGCGGCGATCACAAGCGTCGAAAGCGTGAGCCCCGAGATGGGGTTGTTCGAAGAGCCGATCACGCCTACCAGATAGCCCGACACCGTGGCGAAGAAGAAGCCGATGATCAGCATGACCAGCGCCGCGGCAATCGCGCCGCCGATGATCCCGGTCATATAGATGTAGAGCACGCACATCAGAATGAAGGTCACGCCGATGAGGCCGAAGACGGTCTTGGAACTCATGTAGCGTTCGGTGCGGCCGACGGACTTCTGATCCACGGCGGGCGCGGTCATCTCCTGCACCGCCTTCACCAGGCCCGCGATCAGGTTCTTGCGCATCTTGAAGAGCGTGTAGCAGGTGCCCACCATCATGCTGCCCACGGCGATGGGGCGCACGATAAAGCGCCAGACGGCGGTCGCGAGACCGAGCCAGCTTTCGTCGTTGGCATTGGCGGGGAGATAGGCCTTCAACTCCGGCCCGAGGAAGTAGATGAAGAGCGGAATCAACAGGCCCCACGCCACCACGCTGCCAGAGAAGTTGAGGGCGGCGAGTTCGGGTCCGATGATGTAGCCCACGCCGATGTAAGCGGGGCTGACGCTGGGCGCGGCCACGGTGGTGACGCCGCCGGTGGCGATGGTGCGCGTGCTGCCGAGCGGGCCGAGGCGCAGGGTGCTGCGGCCGAGCTGGCCGATGTGAAAGAAGTAATCCTGATCCGGGGCGAAGCAGCCGAAGGCGCCGGCGAGGAAAGTGCCCGCGCCGAAGGCGATGTTATAGAAGAGGTACTTGGCGGATTTGGCGGTGCCCTGTCCGGCCTTGTGGACTTCGGCGGCGGCCACCGATTCGGGGAAGGGCAGTTCGGGATCTTCCACCATCACGCGGCGGATGAGGGAGACGAAGAGCACGCCGAGCACGCTGCCGACGAGCATGAGCGCGGTGGATTTCCAGTAGGCCTCCGGCGAATCGAAGGAGCCCCACGCCTTCACCATGACGAAGGCGGGCAGCGTGAAGACGGCCCCCGCGGCGACGGATTCGCCGATCGAGCCGGCGGTACGCGCGATATTCTCCTCCAGGATCGAACCCTTGAAGACGCGCAGGATGGCCATGCCGATCACCGCGGCCGGGTACGTGGCCGCGATGGTCTGTCCTGCTTTCAGCCCGAGGTAGGCATTGGCGGCGCCGAGCACCACGCATAGCACGAGGCCGAGCAGGACCGCCCGCCACGTGAACTCACTCATCTGCTTGCCTTCGGGGACGAAGGGTTTGAACTTGGGAGGAGGCGTCATGAAAGTCTGGTCCTCACTTTATCAGAAAGCATCTTGCCGTCCACGGTTTTTCCCTGGAGTTTGGCCTGCACGGCCTTCATGACCGCGCCCATCTGCTTCATGCCCGCACTGCCGGCTTCGGCCGTGACGGCGGCGATGGCTTCGGCGATGGCGGCCTCGACTTCGGCTTCGCTCGCGCCGGCGGGCAGGTAGCTTTCGATCATCGCCCGCTCCGCCTCTTCCTTCTCGGCGGATTCAATGCGGCCGCCCTTGCGGAACATCTCCGCGGCATCGGTGCGCTGCTTGATGAGCATCTTGAGCAGCGCCATCTCGGCGGCTTCGTCGATGGGTTTGGGCGAATCGACTTTGAGCTTCATCAGCGCGGCCTTGATCATGCGGAGCGTGCTCAGGCGGGCTTCGTCACGGGCCTTCATGGCGGTGACCATTTCGGTCTGCATCTGATCGATTAAGGGCATGATGTCGTTTATTATACGACCTGGCTGTCGCTTGCCCACTCCAGGCCGGTCCACCAAAACAAAAAACCCGAAGGGCGGTTCGCGCCCCTCGGGTTTCGTACGTACAAACTGCTGGGAGTTGGATCGAGCCTACTGCACCTTGCAGATGGCGCTCTTGTTGCTCCACTCTTTCTGCACGGTGTAGGTGGTGCCGTTGGTGCCGGCCACGGTGCCCTGCTGTCCGTTGCAGATGTCGCCGATTTCGCCGTAGGTCTTGTTGTACCAGGCGAGCGGCGCGGCGTAAACGGTGGCGATGCCTACTGCGGGGTCGGTCACGGTTTCGATCAGTTCATGCGACAAGACGCTGGTGGTGTTGTTGAAGAGGGTCGAAGTGCCGCAACCGGTGGAGCATCCCGAAGCCGAGAGATCCGGCAATACGGTGTAGTAGACGTTCTGGCCGTTGCGCACAAAGGTTCCGTGATACGCGCAGAATTGAACGCAACTCGTGCTGCCGCCCTGGGTAATCTTCTTGCCCGAAGGAAAGAACAGAGAGTAGACGGTGTTGGCATCCGGCGCCGGCAGACCACCGGAGGTGATCTGAGCCGAGATTTCCGCCTGAATCTGGAGGTCGGTGATGGTCGCTCCGTTGCGAGCGGCGGCGGGGGTGATCGTTTTCGACGCTGAGAAGGAGCCGAGACCAATCGTCTGCGCCGGCGAAGTGGTGCTGTACTCCGAGAGCCACGCATAGTAGGGGGAGCCGACGACGCCGGTGAGGAAGCCGGCCACGGTCGCCCCGGTGGTTGCGGTCGAGGTCAGAAAGCTCTGAAACCCGGTGGTGCCGTAGAGGACTTTCACGATCTTTTCATTCTTCAGAACCGGGCCGCCGTAGTAGGTCAGGTTATGAATGTTGGCTTGGTTGATCAAAGAGGCATTGGCGCTCGAGTGGATGTCCTCACCGCTCTTCATCATGGCGTGGGTGCCGCCGGACACCAACACCGAGGGATCGTCGTCCCCCTGCTCGGGGTTTCCCTTCGGGTGCCCCTGCGCGAATGCGCCAATCTGGGTTGCGCCCAGCACGAGTGCTACGGCAAGAACCTTCCTGAAACTCATCTGAAACATCTGTAAATCCCCCTCCGTGGAACTGACGGCCAATGACCGATTTGCCAAGTCTACGATGAAACCGGCGGGTACGCAACGGAAAATAGGACTAATAGGATAAAAGTAGTCCTATGGCTTCAGGGCCTTGTCCAGTTTATCGAGCGAATCGCTCAATTCGCTCAGCTTGGCCTGCTCGATTTTGAGCAGATTCATGCTGTCGGACTGGCGGATCTGCATCTGCTGCTCCCGCACCGACTGCTGGTCCAGATCGGTGCGAAGGGCCGTGGCGGCCTCCTCGAATTGCTTCCGGGCTGCCGGGTCTGGGGCCAGGCGGGCCTGCTCCTCGTATTGGCGCAGGGTGGCCTGGGAGCGATCCTTGGTGAGGGCTTCGGTGGCGAGCTGGTCGCGCACCAGTTGCAGTTCCCGCTCGCGGCGGTCCACCCGCTCCTGTTGCATCTGGACACGGGCGATGGCGAGCTGCATTTTGGGCATGATCAGGGTGGAGCGTTCCAGGGCGAGCCGCAGTTCGCGGATTTCGGCGAGCAGGGCCTGGATGAGGATGGTTTCCGAGGGAGTGGCCGCCTGTTGCTGCGCGGCCCCCCGGGCGGGGAGACCGAGGAACATCAGCATGCAGCAAACGGTAGCGCGATGGATGGCGGTCTTCGGTTTCATGTGGTCAATTATAGCTTTGGCGCCGTGTTCTCTTGCGCAGCTTGGGATGCTCCGCCGGATGTTTGATATCCTGAAGTTCTACCCCCTACGATGTTCATCAAAAAGCAACGCCTACTGACTCCGGGGCCCACGCCCCTCTATCCGCCCGCCCTGCACGCCATGATGGCGAGCGACATGCATCACCGCACGGAAGATTTCCGCAAGGTGTATCGCGCTTGTCTCGCGGATCTGAAAGAGGTGATGGGGACGGCGAACGATGTGCTGATGTTCGCGGCGTCCGGCACGGGGGCGATGGATGCCTCGGTGTCCAACCTCTTCTCGAAGGGCGATAAGGTGATCGTCTGCGTGGCCGGGAAGTTCGGCGAGCGCTGGCGCGACATTGTGAAGGCGTACGGTCTGGATGCGACGGTGCTCACGGTGCCCTACGGGCAGGCGGTGCCGGTGGCGCAGGTGGAAGCGGCGCTCGCGGCCGAACCGGCGACCAAGGGCGTGTTCGTGCAGGCATCGGAGACTTCGACCGGCGCGGCGCACGATGTGCGGGCGATGGGGCTTGCGGTGGCGAAGACGGACGCGATCTTCGTGGTGGATGCGATCACGGGCCTGGGCACGATGCCGCTGGATATCGATGGCTGGGGTCTGGACGTGGTGATCGGCGGCTCGCAGAAGGCGTTCATGATTCCGCCGGGACTGGCGTTCATGAGCATCAGCCCGAAGGCGTGGAAGCTGGGCGAGACGGGCAACCTGCCGCACTACTACTTCAACCTGAAGAAGGAAAAGAAGAGCGGCGATGCGGGCGAATCGAGCTGGACCCCGGCCACGTCGCTGATTCTGGCGTTGGGCGAAGCGTTGAAGTACGTGAAGTCGATCGGCATGGCGGAACTGATTCAGAACGCCGAGATGCTGGCGCGGGCCACGCGCCTGGCGGCGGAACGGCTCGGGCTGGAACTCTTCTCGGCCTCTTCGCCGGGTTCTTCGGTGACGGCGATCACGGCTCCGGCGGGGATGGATTCGAGCGTGATTGTGAAGGAGTTCCGCAGCCGCTTCGGCTCGATCATCGCCAACGGTCAGGGCGAGATGAAGGGCAAGATTTTCCGCATCGCGCACCTGGGGTATTTTGACTTCTCGGACCTGTTTGCGATGCTGGCGAGCCTGGAGATTATTCTGAACGCGAACGGCTACCCAGTGCCGCTGGGCACGGGCGTGGCGGCGGCGCAGGAAGTCTACATGCAGGCGGCGAAGAAGTGAAAATCCTCGTCGCTGAGCCAATGGCCGCGGCGGGGATAGAGCTGCTACAGGCTCAACCCGGCTGGAACGTGGTGATTTCCAGCCCCAAGGAATACAAGACCCATCTGGCGGATTGCGATGCGCTGCTAGTGCGTTCGGCGGTGCAGGTGACGCCGGAAGTGCTGGCGGCGGCTCCGAAGCTGCGCGTGATCGGCCGGGCCGGAATCGGCGTGGACAACGTGGATCTGGCGGCGGCCACGCAGGCGGGCGTGCTGGTGATGAACACGCCGGGCGGCAACGCGATCTCGGTTGCGGAACACACGATCGCCCTGATGCTGGCGATGGCGCGGCACATTCCACAGGCCAACGCCTCGACGAAGGCGGGGAAGTGGGAGAAGAAGAAGTTCCTCGGCAACGAAGTGCGCGGCAAGACGCTGGGCGTGATCGGGCTGGGCAGCATCGGGCGCGAAGTGGTGAAGCGGGCGCGCGCGTTTGAGATGGCGGTGGTGGCGTACGACCCGTACGTGACGTCGACCATCGCCGACGATCTGGGCGTGCAGTTGCTGGATCTGCCGGGGCTGTACGCGGCGAGCGATTACATCACGCTGCACGTGGCGGCGACGCCGGAAACGCAGGGCATGATTTCGCGCGAAGCGCTCGCGCAGATGAAGGACGGCGTGCGCCTGATCAATTGCGCGCGCGGCGAACTGGTGGACGAAACGGCGCTCCTGGAAGCGCTGACGAGCGGCAAGGTAGCGGGTGCGGCGATCGATGTATTTCAGGTGGAGCCGCCGCCGCCTGACTACGCGCTGTTCGCGGCGGAGGGGCTGATGGCGACTCCGCACATCGGCGGGGCGACCGAAGAGGCGCAGGAGATTGTGGGCGTGCGCATCGCCGAGCAGGTGGTGCAGTACCTTACGCACGGGATCGCGATCAACGCGGTGAATATGCCGGCGATGTCGCCGGAGGTGTATCGCGCGCTGAGCCCTTACGCGACGCTGGCGGAGCGGCTGGGCAACTTCGTTTCGCACATTTCGAACGGGCATCCGCATACGGTGCGACTGCATTATTTCGGGCGGATCGCGGACAATGCGACGAGCCTGTTGCGCAATGCCGGTTTGGCCGGCGTGCTGGCGCGCTCGACCTCGCGCAAGGCGAACTGGATCAACGCCATGCCGATCGCGGAGCAGCGCGGCTGGGATGTGGTGGAGCGGCACGATAAGCGCAGCGTGCACACGGACACGATCCGCATCGAAGTGGAGACGGATTCGGGCCTGACGAGCGTGGAAGGCGCGGTGGTGCTGAATGTGCCGCGGTTGCTGCAGGTCAACGGCATTTATTGCGAGGCGGCGCTGAGCGGGTCGCTGATCTTTATGCAGAACCAGGACGTGCCGGGCGTGATCGGGCACGTGGGCACGGTGCTGGGGAAGAACTCGATCAACATCGCGAACTTCAGCCTGGGCCGGCGGCCGGGGACAGCGGAAGCGGTGGCGCTGGTGTCGATCGACGGGATGGCGCCGGAGAACGTGCTGGCGCAACTGAAGGAAAATCCCGCGGTGAAGACGGCGCGCAGCGTCGGGTTTCCGGAGTAGCAGTCGCTCCGGCGTCACGCAAACCCTTCGAGGTCTTTTCGAACGGTATCGAGTAAATTGCGGTAAGATTCGCGGCTTCGCCGCGCCATGCCCTGGCGTGCCGCTTGATAACCGGTTACCATTTTGGTAACTTTAGGGCTGTGAGGGTCATCAGCAAGGCGGCGATCACCGAGTTTGCCGGGGCACACAGCGCTGCGTTGGAGCCGCTCATGCACTGGTACGGGGTTGCCAAGCGGGCTCGATGGCAGAGTTTGGTGGAGGCGCGCGAAGATTTTCCGCACGCGGACGTGGTGGGTCCGTTCACGGTGTTCAATATCGGGGGCAACAAGTACCGGCTTGTCACCGCGATCAAATACCGCTGGCAGGTGATCTACATCCGGCACGTCCTGACGCATGCGGAATACAGCAGGGAGAAGTGGAAATCATGAGCACGGCAATACTGGACGAGCGCAAGTATCGGGAACTGCTGGGCGATGTGCTGCCCGTGGTGATCCGCACGGAGGACGAGCACCGGCGGTTGCTGGGCGCGGTGACGTTGCTGATGGAAAAGCCGGACGAAGCCATTAGCGAAGAGGAAGGGCGGCTCCTGGAGATACTCAGCATGCTGATTGAGGAGTACGAGGATCGCGTACATCCACTGCCGAAAGCGGAACCGCACAAGATGTTGAATCACCTGTTGCAGGAGCGGCAGTTGAAGCCAAGCGATCTCTCGGCGATATTGCCCAAGAGCCGGGTCTCGGAGATTCTCAGTGGCAAACGGGGCATCAGTAAGAGCCAGGCGCGGCGGTTGGCCGAACTGTTTCGCGTCCCAGTCGATCTCTTCCTGTGAGCGTTTTTCGGGGCGATTCCCAGGAGGGCGTTTGTTCCCAGAGGGATAGCTGGCCACCCAGGGCGGGTGGTGGTCAGCGGGTGGTTTGCGCGTGTGAAAACGCACTCGAAATTCTCAACAATTTCATTGCTTGACAGCCGTTTCGTCATCCGCCCGTAGCATTTCAAGTCTCCCGTCCGTAAGTGCAAGACACTATATGGAGATATAATTCTTGACGTCACACTATATCTTGGGGCACTATTACGGAGGCGTTCCCCCCCGGTAAGGAATCCCAGCAGAGGAGAGACTAATGGGACAGTTGGCTGTTGACCTGAGTGCACGAATGGAATCTTTGAAGAACCAAAGCCCTAAAAACAACAAGACGGGAATCTCATTCCCGCGGTATTTCACCACCAAACTGGAGTCCGGCAAGACCCCGTACGACGAAGTCCAATGGGAGACCCGTACGGCCTCGATCGGCAATGACAAAGGTTCGGTGATTTTCGAGCAGCGCGACGTAGTCGTGCCCGTGGAGTGGTCGCAGACCGCCACCAACATTGTGGCGAGCAAGTATTTTCACGGCAAGCTGGGGTCGCCCGACCGCGAGACCTCGGTGGCGGAACTGGTTGGGCGGGTAGTGAATACGATCGCGGACTGGGGCCTGAAAGACGGCTACTTCGCGACCCCGGAAGACGGCGAGAACTTCCGCATGGAACTGGCGCACCTGATGCTGACGCAGAAGGCGTGCTTCAACTCCCCGGTGTGGTTCAACGTGGGCGTAAAAGAGACGCGCGGCTACGGGTGGGTGTACGACGAAGAGCAGAAGGCAGTGACGAAGCTGGAAGCGGGCGGCATGATGCGGCCGCAGTGCTCGGCGTGCTTCATTGTGAGCGTGAAGGATTCGCTGGAATCGATTCTGGACCTGGCGAAGACCGAGGGGATGTTGTTCAAGTGGGGATCGGGCACGGGCTCGAATCTCTCGGCGCTGCGCGAGGAAGACGCGATTCTTTCGGGCGGCGGGCGCGCGAGCGGACCGTTGAGCTTCATGAAGGGCTTCGACGCGTTTGCGGGCGTGATCAAGAGCGGCGGCAAGACGCGGCGCGCGGCCAAGATGGTGATCCTGAACGCGGACCATCCGGACGTGGACAAGTTCATCTGGTGCAAGGCGAAGGAAGAGAAGAAGGCGTACACGCTGGTGGAGGCGGGGTACGACGCTTCGCTCGACGGCGAGGCCTATAGCTCGATCTTCTTCCAGAACGCGAACAACAGCGTGCGCGCGACGGACGATTTCATGGAAGCGGTGCAGCGCGGCGAAGACTGGTGGACGAAATCGGTCTCTACCGGGCAGCCGGTGAATCGCTATAAGGCCGCGGATCTGATGAAGCAGATTGCGGAAGCGACGCACCAGTGCGGCGACCCGGGGATGCAGTTCGACACCACGGTGAACCGCTGGCACCCGTGCAAGAACACGGCGCGCATCAATGCGTCCAACCCCTGCTCGGAGTATATGTTCCTGGACGATTCGGCGTGCAATCTCTCTTCGCTGAATCTGATGAAGTATGTGGGACCGGACGGGCAGTTCGATGTGGAAGCGTTCCGGCACGCGGTGGACACGCTGATTCTGGCGCAGGAAATCATTGTGGACAACGCCAGCTACCCTACGCAACGGATCGGCGAGAACTCGCACGCGTTCCGTCCGCTCGGGCTGGGCTTCGCGAATCTGGGCGCGCTGTTGATGAGCATGGGCGTGCCGTACGATAGCGATCAGGGCCGCGATATGGCGGGCGCGATTTCGGCGGTGATGTGCGGACAGGCGTACCTGACGAGTTCGCGCGTGGCGGAGGCGGTGGGCACGTTTGAAGGCTATGCCGTGAACGAGCAGCCGTTCCTGGAAGTGATCCGCATGCACCGCGATTCGGTGAAGCGCATCAATGGCAATCACGTGCCGACGGCGTTGTTGTTCGGCGCGCAGCAGTGCTGGGATCAGGCGCTAGAGAGCGGCACGAAGAGCGGCTACCGCAACGCGCAGGTGACGGTGATTGCGCCCACGGGGACGATCGGGTTCATGATGGACTGCGACACCACGGGGATCGAGCCGGATCTGGCGCTGGTGAAGTACAAGAAACTGGTGGGCGGCGGCGTGATCAAGATCGTGAACAACACGGTGCCGGCGGCGCTGGTGAAGCTGGGCTATTCGCCGGAGCAGACGGAAAAGATTGTCACGCACATCGATAGCTCGGGCACGATCGAAGGCGCGCCGGAGTTGAAGCCGGAGCACCTGGCGGTGTTCGATTGCAGCTTCCGTCCGCAGAATGGCGTGCGCTCGATTCATTACATGGGCCACGTGAAGATGATGGCGGCGGTGCAGCCCTTTATTTCCGGGGCGATTTCCAAGACCATCAACATGCCGGAAGAGTGCACGGTGGAAGAGGTCATGTCTGCCTACACCGAAAGCTGGCGGCTGGGGTTGAAGGCGGTGGCGATTTACCGCGACAATTCCAAGCGGGCGCAGCCGATGAGTTCCGGCTCGGGCAAGGGCGAGAAGAAGCACGGCGTGGCGATTCCTTCGGCGGCTGCCGCGGTGGCTCCGGTGGAGAAGATTGTGTACCGCCCGGTGCGGCGCAAGCTGCCGGACGAGCGGCGCTCGATCACGCACAAGTTCTCGATTGGCGGGCATGAAGGCTACATCACGGTCGGCATGTACGACGATGGAGCGCCGGGTGAGATCTTCATCACGATGGCGAAGGAAGGTTCGACGATCTCCGGATTGATGGACGCGTTCGCGACGGCGGTGAGCTTCAACTTACAGTACGGCGTACCGTTTAAGTTCCTGGTGGATAAGTTCGCGCATGTAAGATTCGAGCCGAGCGGATGGACGGGGAACCAGCAGATACCGTATGCGAAATCCATCATGGATTATATTTTCCGGTGGATGGGCGCGAAGTTCCTGGGTCCGGAATACGCGGTGGGCGAAGTGGGCGACAATATGACGCTTCGCGCGACCGAACCGGAAGCGCAGCAGGCGCTGCCGTTCAATGTGATGACGAGCGACGCGCCGTTGTGCAGCGAATGCGGGTCGATTATGACTCGGAATGGTAGCTGCTATAAGTGCGGCAATTGCGGCGGAACGAGCGGCTGTAGTTAGGGCTCGGACGAGTTAGGGATAGAGTCAGTAGCAGTTTGCGGTGGGAGAATCGCAAAAACGCGCTCCCGGACGGGGTAGATTTCGTCCGGGAGCTTTTTTATTGGGGGATGGAGAGGAGATCATCTTCCTGCTTGGAGCGAGGCATCGCTCGCCTTCGTGCTCTAAATTCAACCCATGCCGATACGGCCATGAGAAGTAGGCCGACCAGGAAACAGTCGTGCCTGAGCGCTTTGGACTCGAGCCACCAGCAGCCCATGAGAAATAGGTTTGATATGCGCAAGAGCCAGCGGCTTAATTTGTCAGCCGCCTCAAGCGAGATACTCATTCGGATGAACCCCTAACTCGCAAGAGGATGCTCGATCTCGCGGCTGAGGTAATCAAGGATTCCCTGGTCGCGTTGCTGGATTTCGAGCAGGATGGGAGCGGCCATTTTCGAGTAATCCTCGGGTGAATGGACCTTGCCTGCTTCGAGCAAGATTCCTCGAAGCTTCCCAACGCATTGCTGCGCCATCAGCGTCTGATCGTCAGTCTGAATCACGGCAACTCCACGGCACCGCGTTTTCGAACCGGGACGGAGGGTGGATCAAGGCCTTAGGGTGGACCCCCTGACTCCGCGGCGGTCAGGCTGCAAAGACTCGGGCATAATAGAGGGAGACATTATGGCACGCATGCTCCAACTCGGTGAGGCGCAGGTGGATCAGGCCACGCTTGCGGGGCTTTGTGAGCGATACCGTGTGCAGGAGCTTTCGCTTTTCGGGTCGGCGGTTCGCGGAGAGATGCGGCCGGACAGCGACATCGATATTCTGGTTGAGTTTCTGCCTGATTCCGAAGTCGATCTGGTGGATTACGCGGGCTTGATGTTGGAGTTGTCGGGCCTGCTCGGGCGGAGAGTGGATCTGGTTTCGAAGAACGGATTGAAGCCGCTGATCCGTGCGTCAGTGCTGGAAGAGGCACGGCTTGTGTATGCGGCATGAGCGCGGATAGTCACGCCCCGTTCCGGGGCTGGGGCAAGGTACGTTCCGGTCCCACGGCTTGCGCCGTGGGCGATGATCTTTCGCCCTGACGGGCTGAACACAGCATCAGTGGGTCATCGCGTAGACGGTGTAGTTGACGCCGATGCGGATGCCTAGGGCGCTGAACTTCTCGGGGTATTCGGGGTTATCGGCGTGTTCCCAGGAATCGCCGAGGTCCATGTTGTGGCAGATGGCGACCATGAGGCGGCCGCGGTCGTCATAGACGCCGCGCCAGCGGGGGATGGTGCCGCCGTGTTCGGACATGCTGCCGGAGCGGAGGAATTGCGCGCCGGGGACCTGATAGCGGCCGTCGAGATCGTAGATGGAATGGAAGATGGGGTCGGAATCCTCGAGTTCCACGATCTGGCGGTCGGGGAAGACGCGGTGGAGGCTCTGGGTGAAGATGTCCCACTCCTGATCGCCGTGGAAATCGTCGCACATGAAGAAGCCGCCGCGGAGGAGGAATTCGCGGAGGAGGGCGGCCTGGGAATCGGTGAGATTCCAGTGGCCGACTTCGACGCCGTAGAGCCAGGGCCAGTTGTATTGGAAGCCTTCGTCGAGATTGACGGGCTCTTCGACGGAGCGGGCGTGGATGCGGGTGAGGCGGCGGAGGGCCTGGGAGAAGTGGCGGTCGCTGCGGGGATAGTCCATGGTCCAATAGACGCCGCGGCCGCCCTGGGTCCAATCGCGGGCGCCGCCGAAGCCGCCACCGCCGAAGCGTCCGCCGCCGCGGCGACCACCGAAGGCATTGGCGGCGTTGGGGTACATGAGGCGGGCGAAGGCCCACTCGGTCTTTTCCTGATAGTCGGGCGGGATGGGGAAATCGTTGTACTCGAAGGCGGGGTATTCGCGCCACGGCTTCTGCGCGAAGACGACGCCGAGGAAGAGGGCGGCGGCGGTGAGGAGCGCGAGTGGGCGGTGGAGGGGCATGGGGGTTAGGCCGGCGCTCCGGAGGGGAACAAGCAGGCACGCCGAGACGAATCTCGGCGCTGCAGACAGGAATGTCCGCGCCACGGGGGATGGGGGCTGGGCAGGACGAAGAACGGGCGCGAACGGCGACGGGCTACAGGAAGAAGACAGGCCACGAAAGACGATGGCCTGTCCCACCTGGACTGGTAAGCTGGAGCGGGCATTGCCATTAGCGGGGCCGGCGGGCTGCGGCGGCGGCAGGGGCTGCGGTGGAGCCGGTGACGACGAAGGGCGTTTGATCGAAGCGGCCGCCTCCGGTGGCGAGTTTCACGGTGCGGAGAGCGTCGTTGCCGGCGAGGACGAGGACCATATGGGTGGGGTCCAGCGGATTCTTAGCGGCGAAGGTGAGGGCTTCGCGTTCGCCGGCGTGGGACTGGCCATCGATGGTGAACATGGCAGAGGGGTAATCGAGGTGGATGGCGGAGGCCCATGCGGCGAGGGCGGTGTTGGCTTCGGGGCGTCCGACAAAGATCACGTCTTTGTGGGCGAGTAAGTCGCCGGTAATTTCGAAATCCTTGTAGATGGGGACTTGACTCTCGAATTGACTCAAGTAAATGGTTTGTAACTGCTCGGCGGCGTAGCGATTGGCTCCGGCTTCGCGCTGGGTGCCATAGACTAACACGGCGGTGGCGAGGCGGCGGCTGATATCGCTGACGGAGTAAGCGGGGCCTTCGGCGGGTTCGGTGAATTCGAAGGGGACGCCGGCCTTTTCGAGGAAGGATTGCGCGGTTACGGTTTTGGTGGTGTTGGCGGCAAAGTAATCCGTCATCAGTTTGAGGAAGGGGTCGTCGCCGAGTTTGCGGCGCAGCGAATCGAGGAAGAGCACGCCTTTGGTCTCTTCGATGCGGACGGCGTTCATGGCGTTGGGGGGCGCGAGTTTGAGGCCGCGGTATTGGAGGC
>CAIRBY010000646.1 GCA_903876865.1 uncultured Acidobacteriia bacterium | reverse complement strand
CTCCTCAAAGGTGCCGCCGAGGTGGAGGGTGATGGCGCGGAGACATTCTTTGGCGCGCCAGGGGACGGGGGAGGAGAGGGCGAAGTCGATTTTGAAAGCGCCGGGGCCGGATTGGAAGTGGGAGAAGGCAGTGCGAGTGTGAGAAGTGAGTGTGTTTCCGGCGAGAGTTAGGAGTTGGGCTGGTGAGGTGTCGCAGAGGATGAGCGCGCCGGTGGAGTGGAGTCTGCGGAACTCGTCGGGATCGATGCGGTGGCTGGCGTGGATTTGGCCGCCGAGGGATTGGAGGTGGGCGATGAGGGCGTTGGGGATGGCTTGTGCTCCGCCCCGGGGAATGGGCCAGCCGACGGCGTGGGCCGATGCGCCGAGGACGAGGGCGATGGCGGAGCTAAGGGGCTGGTCGAAGCTGAGGAAGGAGTGGCCAGCGAGTCCTGCGAATAAGGCGCGCGTGCGGGGACTTTTGAAAGCGCTGTGGACGAGGGACTGGGCGGGGGTGAAGGCGGGGATGGCGAAACGGGCCATGCGGATGGGGTGACGGGGAATGCGGAGGATGGGGCCAAGGGCGTCTGCTGCGAAGTCGGTCCAATTTTCTGAGATGGGTTCGATGAGGCGACGCCAGGCAGGGCCGTCGGGGCCGAGTTCGGCTGCGGCCTGGGTGAGATCGCGTTCAAGGAGGACGGCGGTACCGTCGTCGAGAGGGTGGGCGAAGGGGGCATCGCCGTGGACCCATTCCAGACCGTGGCTCGCGAGGGGAAGTGTGGAGAAGAAGGGCGAGCCGGCGGCGAGAGGGTGGACTGCGGAACCGAAGTCGTGTTGGAAGCCGGGGAGGGTAAGGGGCAGGGTGCGGGATGCGCCGCCGGGGGTGGACTCGGCTTCGTAGACGTGGACCTGGAGGCCGGACTGGGCGAGGACGATGGCGGCGGCGAGGCCGTTGGGTCCGGAGCCGATGATGTGGGCTTGGTTTGGCATTTAGCGGTGTTAGCTCCCGCTTCGCGGGATTCGCGGAGCTAGCGGGCCCTGTGGCTGATGGAATTATGTCATTGAGGGTTGGGGTTTCCCACCCATTTCACGATGGAGCTGTGAAATGGATGGGGCACCCAAATTTGTGGTGGATTGAGGTTTCTAAGATACGGAACACGAACTTCTCAGTTGTGGTTGGGGAGGTCGTCGGCGGGCTGGATTTGGACTATGGCGCCGTCAGGGCGGAGGGTTAAGACGGGGGCGTAGATGCCGAGGTATTGGCGACGCCACCAGTTTCCGGTTTGGCGTTTCTCGTCCAGGGTGGTGAACCAGTATTGCCAGAGGACGGCGCGGACGAAATGGGGCGGGGTCTCTGGGAATGGGTTGGATTGGAAGAGGACGAGGACATCGGATTGGTTGGTGAGGAGGCGCTCTTCGGTGAGGGGGACGAATTCGTTTTGCTGCCAGGGACCGAGAGAGGCGAACCAGAGATTCCAGTCAAAGCGGGGCTGGTAGGGGGCGTAGATGCGGGGAGGCTCGTTGATGGCCTGGGGCTTGTTGCGGAAGGAATAGGGGGTCCAGTTCTGGCCGTCGCTGGAGCCCTGGAATTCGACTTCGTAGCGGTTGCGGGTCATGACGGCGAAGAGGCCGTACTGGTTGGCGATT
>CAIRBY010000645.1 GCA_903876865.1 uncultured Acidobacteriia bacterium | reverse complement strand
CGGTTGCGGTGCATCGGCGGCGCGAATCCGGCGCACCACTTCTAAACCATCCATGCCAGGCATCTCCCAATCCAGTATCGCCAGCCCCGGCGCATCGGCCCGTTGCATCTCACTCAACGCCTCTTCGCCATCCGCCGCTTCCAGAACTTCATGCCCGCGCCTTCGCAACACTTCGCCGAGCATGAGCAGCGAAGTGAGATCGTCATCGGCGATCAGGATGCGCATAAGTCCCTCCTGCGCCTCACCGGGAGCCTCCTGTCGACGTCCCCGGATTTTCCGTTTGCACCGCTTCCGGCCCCGGCGCGCATTCCCCGTTCATCACCGCCAGCAGTTGCTCGACCTGCGCTTCCAACTCCGGCAGCAGGCTGAGCGCGGTAGCCAGGTCGGCCGCCGTGGCCGCAGCTTCCACGCGGTTCGCCACTTCCTGAAGGCGCTCTCCGCCTACGTTGGCGGCAGCGCCTCGGATGCCGTGTGCCAACCGCTGGGCGGCGGGCGCATCCCCGCATTTCACCAGCGCGGTGAGCGACCGGAGCCGTCGGGAGATGTCGGCGGAAAAGGTCTTGACTACCCTGGCGACGAGTTCGTCGTCCTCCAGCACGCGCGCCCGCAGGCCCGGCCGGTTCCACACCCGGAGTTGGCCGTCCGCCCCATCCGGGAAAACAGGCGCTTGCGCCGCGGGAGTTGCCCCAAGAGCCGCCGCGGGCAGGCAGTGCCGCAGCGCCTCGAACAGGGCTTCGGGCGAGATCGGCTTGGAGACGTAATCGTTCATGCCCGCGTCCAGGCACCGTTGCCGGTCGCTTGCCATGCCGTGAGCCGTCAGGGCGATCACGGGGACGGAATGATCCCGCACCCGGGACTGCGGGTCGCGAATCCGGCGGACGGCCTCGATGCCATCCATCACCGGCATCTCCACGTCCATCAGCACCACATCGTACGCCACCGATTCGAGCGCCTTCACAGCCTCGGCGCCATCCCCCACCACTTCGGCCCGCACGCCGAACTTCTTCAGGATGCCGAGGGTCACATCCTGGTTCGTGGGGTTATCCTCCGCCACCAGCGCGAGCGCGTGGAAGCGTTCGTGGGATGCCGGCGGTGACACAGTTCCCGATCCTCGGCCGGCCGGCGGAGTTTGCGCCGCCGCGCCGGTCAGGGCACTGAACAGACTGCGGCGGCGGACCGGCTTGGTGATGTGGCTCGTGAACCCGCTGGCTTCCATGCTTCGCCCGTCGTGCGTCGCTCCCAGCGGCACCAGCAGCATCATCCGGGTCTCCGCCGCGCGCGAAGCGGCCAGAATGTGCCGGCCCACGGCATAGCCATCCATACCCGGCATCTCCCGGTCGATCAGGGCGATCCGGAAGGGGTCGCCTTCTTCGAGTGCCAGTTGCATCGCCTGCAGCGCCGAGGGGCCGCCATCGGCCAGCGTGGGGCGCATTCCCCACTCGGTCAGATACGTGGAGAGGATGCCCCGGCTGCCGGCGTTGTCATCCACAATCAGGGCGCGCACACCGCGCAAAGGGCCGGTGGGATACTCCTCGCCGCCCGCGCCGCCAGCCTGCAGGCCGAGGCGGGCGGTGAACCAGAACTCAGATCCCGCCCCCACTTCGCTGTTGACCCCGATCTCTCCGCCCATCATCCGCACCAGTTGGCGGGAGATTGCCAGGCCCAGCCCGGTGCCGCCATACCGGCGCGTAATTGAGGCATCCACCTGACTGAATTTATCGAACAGAATGCCCAGTTTCTCCGCCGGGATGCCAATGCCGGTATCTCGCACCGCAAAGCGCAGGCAGCACCCGGATTCGCTCTTCTCTTCCAGCGAGACCCGGATCGTGACATCGCCGTGATGCGTGAACTTGACCGCATTGCCGGTCAGATTGGTGAGAATCTGGCGCAACCGGCCCGGGTCGCCGCGCAGCTGCGCCGGGACCGCCGGATCGATGCTGCAGCACAACTCCAGGTGCTTCTCGTACGCCCGCACCGCCACTGTGGAAGACACATCTTCCAGCAGGCTCTGCAGATCGAAATCGAGCGTCTCCAACTCCAGCCGGTTGGCTTCGATTTTCGAAAAATCCAGGATGTCGTTGAGAATCCCCAGCAGCGCTTCACCGCTGCTGCGCACGGTCTCGGCATAAGATCGCTGCTCTTCCGTCAGGCCGGTATCCAACAGCAGGCTGGTCATGCCGATCACGCCGTTCATGGGCGTGCGGATCTCGTGGCTCATGCTGGCGAGGAACAGGCTCTTGGCGCGGTTGGCCTCCTCGGCGAGGTTCTTGGCTACCGTCAGTTCGCTGGTGCGCTGCTGCACCCGCTGGTCGAGTTCCGTTAGCAACTCTTCCAGCTTGTGGTTCAGGCCTTCCTTCTCCAGTAGCGCGTCCTGCGCGGCACGGTAAGACGCGGCGAGGCGGAGCGAAAGATCGTCGAACTG